>JBMTCG010000001.1:0-141834 GCA_049430665.1 Flavobacteriales bacterium
CGTTGAATAAGTTAGATTCCAAGAATATCTGTCCGTCGGTAATAGAAATTACGTTAGTAGGGATATAAGCAGAAACGTCACCCGCTTGTGTTTCAATAATTGGCAATGCTGTTAATGAACCACCACCTTTAACGATTCCTTTGATAGAATCAGGAAGGTCGTTCATACTTGCTGCGATAGAATCAGATGCATTCACTTTAGCAGCTCTTTCCAGTAATCTTGAGTGTAAGTAGAATACGTCACCTGGATAAGCCTCACGGCCCGGTGGTCTTCTTAATAACAAAGACACCTCACGGTAAGCAACCGCTTGTTTTGACAAGTCATCAAATACAATCAATGCCGGTCTTCCTGAGTCACGGAAATATTCTCCGATAGCAGCACCCGTAAATGGAGCGTAGAATTGCATTGGAGCCGGATCAGATGCAGTCGCTGCAACAATCACAGTGTAGGCCATTGCACCTGCATCTTCTAATGTTTTTAATGTATTCGCAACAGTAGAACCTTTTTGTCCAATTGCTACATATATACAGAATACAGGTTGTCCTGCATCATAAAATTCTTTTTGGTTGATAATGGTATCAATCGCAACAGTTGTTTTTCCTGTTTGACGGTCACCGATGATCAACTCACGCTGACCTCTACCAATTGGAATCATCGCATCAATTGCTTTGATACCAGTTTGCATTGGTTCATTAACTGGCTGACGGTAGATTACCCCTGGAGCTTTTCTTTCCAATGGCATTTCGTACAATTGGCCGCTAATTGGACCTTTACCATCTATTGGTTCACCAAGAGTGTTTACAACTCTACCTACAATACCTTCGCCTGTCTTAACAGATGCGATTTTACCAGTACGTTTAACGGTAGCGCCTTCTTTTATGCCTTTAGAAGAACCTAACAATACCAAACCTACGTTGTCTTCCTCGAGGTTTAATACGATAGATTGCAATCCATTTTCGAATTCTACTAACTCTCCCGCTTGTACATTGTTTAGTCCGTAAACACGTGCAATACCGTCACCGATTTGCAACACTGTTCCTACCTCATCAAGGTCGGCTTGAGATTTGAGTCCCGACAATTGTTGTCTTAAAATTGCGGATACTTCTGCTGGTTTAACTTCTGCCATTTTGCTCTTTTTTATAAAAAGGTTTAATTAAAAATCTGCTATGTATGGGTTGTCGCTGAAATTTCTTCTTAGTTTTTCAAGCTTCGTTTTTATGCTGGCATCTAATTGCTTGTCGCCAACTTTCAAAACAAAACCACCAATCAATTTAGCGTCGTGCTCTTCAATAATTTCTACTTCACTATTGTAAGTTTTCTTCACTATTTCACTTACTTTCTTCTTAACGTTTTCGCCTACACCATTCACCGAACGAATAACAGTTCTAAGAACATTCTTGTGGGCGTAATATTGGTCAATAAAAGAAGTAGCAACATCATTAATAATGGCTTCTCTTCTTTTATGAGCGATAACAATTAAAAAGTTAATGCTAATAGCACTTACTTTATCAGCGAAAATCGCTTTAAGAATTTTTTCTTTGGCGTCGGCTTTAACTACCGGACTCTGCAATAAAGTTGTAAACTCTCGAGAGTCATGGCACACCGACTGAATCAACTTCATATCGGCAAATACTTTTTCTAACTCTCCTTTTTCCAAAGAAAGTTCGATTAAAGATTTAGCGTATCTTGATGCTGCTCTAGATTGCATAAATTAATTGAGGTTTACGTCTTCTACAAGGTTATCTACCAATGCTTGTTGTTTGCTCTTATCAGCCAATTCTGATTTTAGAATTTTCTCAGCAATCTCAATAGAAAGACTAGCTACCTGATTCTTCAATTCAGTAACAGCTCTCATTTTTTCATTCTCAATACTTTTTCTTGCATCTTCAATCAATCTAGCGCCTTCTTTTTTCGCTTTATCGTGAGCTTCAAGAACAATAGCTTCTTTAGCTGCGCGAGCTTCTTTAAGCATATTGTCTCTTTCTTCACGAGCTGCTTTTAAAAGCGTTTCGTTCTCTGCTTTTAACTCGGCCATTTTAGCTTCAGCTGCTTTAACACCTTCTAAAGCACCTTCAATTTTTTGCTCTCTTTCGTTAACGGCAGTAAGAATTGGTTTCCATGCAAATCTTCTCAACAAGATTACCAATCCTAAAAACAAAATGGTTTGCCATATAAACAAGCCAGTTGAAAATTCTCCTAATAATTTTTCCATATATCTTTCTTTAAAATACTTTCATTTAATTATTTCCCAAATCGAAACCAACCGTTTCGATTTGGGAATAATAGGATAAATTAAGCTGCGAAAAGAGCTGCGAAACCGATACCTTCGATTAACGCTGCTGCAATCAACATAGCTGTTTGGATTTTGTTAGCCGCTTCAGGTTGTCTTGCGATACCTTCCATTGCTTTACCTCCGATTTGTCCGATACCTAATCCGGCGCCGATTACGATTAACCCTGCACCTACGATGTTTGGAATTGCCATAAAATATATAATTAAAATTAAACTACTTATTTACTTATTAGTGGTGTGCTTCTTCATGGTGATGCTCTTCGCTTGCTGCACCAAAATAAAGGGCAGAAAGCATGGTGAAGATGTACGCCTGTAAAAACGCCACTAATAATTCTATCATATTTAAGAAGAAAGACAAACCTAAAAAGGCTCCTTTTGCTCCCCAATTGTCGAACAAATACATTACTGCTATTAAGCTCATCAATACAATGTGGCCCGCTTTGATATTCGCGTACAAACGAATCAACAATGCGAAAGGCTTAATTAAAACGCCTAATAACTCAATAGGAGCCAACAATATTTTCATTGGAACTGGTACACCAGGCATCCAAAAGATGTGGGCCCAATAAGTAGATTTTGATGTATATAAAGTAATGAACAAAGTCATTAATGATAAAGCTGCTGTAATGGCAATGTTACCTGTAACGTTAATTCCAAGTGGAGTTAAACCAATTAAGTTAATAATCCATACAAAGAAAAACACCGAGAGCAAGAAGCCCATGTATTTGTTGTAGTGTTTCTCACCAATGTTAGGAATAGCGATTTCATCGCGAACAAAAATTACCAAAGGCTCTAAAAACTTAGCAGCACCTTTAGGCACAAGATTTTGAGAATAATTTTTGGCCATGCTTCTGAACAACCAGAACATTAAGGCACAAACCAACATGATTACCAATACGTTTTTGGTGATAGAATAATCTATAGCTACTTCAACAGGATGATCACCGTGCATTGCCAATGGGTTTCCGCTAGCATCGGTAGGAATAATTTTAGAGTGTATGATTTTGTAGAATTTGCCGTCAATCTCAGCTACCTTAGTGCCATGCTCAAATACAGAAGACATGGCAATGTGCGCACCATTGTCCCAAAACATAACAGGAAGTGGCAAACTAATGTTCCCCACGATATGAAAATCATGGTTATCTAGAAGGTGATGTTGAATGTCTTCCTTTCTTTCAGCTACTCCGTCTTCAGATTTTTCTCCTTCAGAAGAAGCGAACAAGCCCGTAGGAAGCAATAAAATCAAGGCAAACGAGAGCAGTTGTAATAGTTTTTTAATTGACATGACAGTACGACTTTCAATAATTTGTGCAAAACTAAGGATTAATAGCCCACCGCCAAAACTTAAATGATGATTTTTTTCAAAAGAATTCGCCTTTAGAGAAAATAAATATCAGTTATTCTCTTTAAGCAGACCTTGCATGGCCCAAGTATTAAATGCCAAAGCGAGTAAATAGGGGATAAAAAGCGACAAGAATTCGGATTTAGAAATTTGTCCGTCGGCATTAAAAACAGGTCTCAATACCACATACGCGATAATAAATTTCAAAATGCTGCCTGTTATATATATAAATCCAAGTTTGTCTTTGTGCTTTTTATGCAATACCATTAATAGGGTGTAGGTAGCTATGGCCAGTATCATTTGTAATGAATAGCTCAAAATCAAATGATTGGCGTACAAATCGCTATATAATTTCTGCTGAGAAAGCGCATGAACCCCAAAGGAGGTGAGCAGCAGTACCAATAAATAAAAAACGATTTTACTTAGCTTTTTTATCACGGTCTTCTTGCTGATTGATTTTGTTGAGTTGCTGCACCACACTATACAAGGAAAGCACTACCGCCAAAAGTATGCAGCCCATGGTAAACCATTTCTTGTCACTAGGGTATTTAGCATCTAGCCATTTACCAAAATAGGCGCCCAAAAAGATGGTAACGCCCATTTGTAATCCAATACCCGATAAAACAACAATGTTGTTACGCGGTTTTTTCTTTGATTTGTCCAACCGTAGTTTCTTCTTTAATATCTTTTACTACACCGCCCATTTTGCAAGAACCTGTGAAAGAGGCACCTGGTTCAACCGACAATCTGCCAGTGATGATTTCACCTTGTAAGTTAGCAGTTGATTTCAATTCTAACAATTCTTTAACGGTGATAGCCGATTTTAAAACACCTTCAATTTCGGCGTTCAAGCATTTAATTTCACCTTCAATAATACCGGTTTTACCCACTATTACTTTACCGTTGCAAGTTACAGAACCTTTAACGATTCCGTTAATTTTAATTCCTTTAGATGCAGTGATATTTCCTGTGAATACCGTTCCTTCTGCTATGCTGTCCATAGTATTTGTGTTTGTATTTGTGTTAGAAGTAAAGCTGTTTACAACCGGTTCGCTTTGTTTTACCGTAACGGGTTCATTTTTCGACTTAAACATAGTGTGTTTGTTTTGCCCAAAAATACAAAAGATGTGGCTAAGGTGTTGCTGCTGAAAAAAAGAGTTTTGAACCGATTTTTAACAATTTATTGACCCGTAGAAATGAGCTGAAACATACGGTGGGCAAGGTATTGGTTGGCTTCTTTGGTGAGGTGACAATAATCGACGAAAACCCAAAAAGGCAATTTATGTACTTCGGGTAAAGCGAGAATTTTAGAGGATTTCCATTTTAGTTGATGAATTTCGCGCATGAAAGTGCTTAAGGTATCGCGTTGTAAACTTCCGTAATAATTGTACACCGTTCTTTCCAATGGAGCCATTTTCTCTTTATCGCGCAAAGAGAGATGTGGTTGAATGAAGTGAAGATGTTTAATACCCTTTTGCTCTAGCCATTCACTTTGAGCTTCAATAGATTGCTGAAATAAAGCTACTCCTTTGTGGACCAAATTGCTATCCTTTAGAAAAGTTCGTTCTCCTTGGAAAGCGTTCCATCTTTTGATGATGGCTTCACGATTGGGTTCTTCTTTTAAACTTTCACTTACATTGTATTTGCCACGCAAAACACAAAAAATAAGGGCCGAACGTTTCATCCATTCCAATTGCTCGATGAAAGGATGTTTGCTGTTCAGAAAGTTTTTCCAATAGCCTTCACTAATGTTTCTAGGTGTTGAACCTGCGGGAAGATAGCCTGGGTCGTTTTGTCCGTCCATAGAAATTACCCAGTCGAAATCGTATTTATTCAGTAGTTGCTGCACCTTTAAAAAGGCTTGCCATGAAGTGTGGCCCGACACTGCACTGTTGAATACCTTGTATTTTCCCGTTCCACTTTTATTGAGTTCTTCTTCTAAATACCCATCGATGGCGGTGGCTTTGGCATGATCGGTAATTTGTGTGATAGTGAGATAATCGCCTTCATGAATAGAGCCTGTACCCAGCATGGCCGAGCCCCCCGACAGTAAAATCCATGTTTCTCCTTTCTCTTTTTGGGGCATTTCAACATCGCCCAATTCCACTCTGCAACCAATTTCATTGATAGAACCACTTTCATCGTGAAAGGTGTAGTTGGGCTGGTTGTCCCAAATCAACAAAGAATCGCTGCGCCAAATGCCCATCACTTGGTTAGAGAAGGAGGAACCGCTGGGAGCATAGTATATGAAAGTGCCAATGCGGCAAATCAATTCTAAAAAAAGAAGAAGAAGAATTGTTAAAAAAACAGTGCGAAAAAACGAGAGTGAATATTTTTTAATTTTTTCGGATTTCATTGGAGGTAAAGATATAAAAGAGAAGCTGAAAGCTTCAAGAAAAGATTTAGTGAAGTTCGCTAGGCTAAACTTCACAGAGGGAATGCGCCTTTTATGCTGTGATTTTTTTACATTTACTCATCAATACTTTTTTATGGCTGCAATCAACATTCAATCGGTACTTAAACAACTTTCGCTTTCATCGGTGAATAAAGGTGTTTCCACAGGTAATCATTGGCTACCCGATAGCAAAAAATACATTATTTCTCACTCTCCGGTAGATGGAAAAATGATTGGTAAAGTATCTGTTGCCTCGGCAAAAGATTACAATCTAGTGATTGAAACTGCTGAAAAAGCTTTTGCTGAATGGCGCATGGTGCCTGCTCCTAAACGCGGTGAAGTGGTGCGACAAATTGGGAAAGAATTAAGAAAATACAAAGAGCCTCTCGGACAGCTAGTGTCTTACGAAATGGGGAAATCTTTGGAAGAAGGTTTGGGCGAAGTGCAGGAGATGATTGATATTGCCGACTTTGCAGTGGGCTTGTCGCGACAGTTGCACGGACTCACCATGCACTCTGAAAGATTCAAACACAGAATGTACGAGCAATATCATCCTTTGGGCGTAGTGGGAATTATTTCTGCTTTTAATTTCCCTGTTGCGGTTTGGTCGTGGAATGCTTTTTTAGCATGGATTTGCGGCGATGCTTGCGTTTGGAAACCAAGTGAAAAAACGCCTTTGTGCTCTATCGCTTGTCAGCATATTGTCAATAGAGTTTTCAAAAAAAATAATGTGCCCGATGGTTTGTCGGGAATCATCAACGGCGACTCTACAGTTGGTGAACGTTTATCGAACGATACGCGCGTACCTCTTGTTTCTGCTACAGGTTCAACGCGCATGGGTAAAAAAGTGGGAGAAGCCGTAGGCAAACGATTGGGAAGATCGTTGTTGGAATTAGGAGGAAACAATGCCATTATTATTACGCCTTCTGCCGATTTAAATATTGTTACTGTTGGGGCAGTTTTTGGCGCTGTGGGTACTGCCGGACAGCGTTGTACTTCTACCCGAAGATTAATCATTCACGAATCGGTTTATGATGAAGTGAAAAAGAAATTGGTGAAAGCTTACGGTCAGTTGAAAATTGGAAATCCATTAGACAAAAAAAATCATGTTGGTCCGTTGATTGACCAAGCTGCGGTGAAAATGTATCTCGACGCTATTGCAGCTGTGAAGAAAGAAGGTGGTAAAGTGATAGTGGAAGGTGGCGTGTTGAAAGGCAAAGGATACGAATCGGGTTGTTATGTAAAACCTTGTATTATTGAAGCCAAAAACACTTTTGAAATGGTGCAGCACGAAACTTTTGCACCTATTCTTTATTTAATGAAATACAAAACCATTGAAGAAGCCATAGCTTTGCAAAATGGTGTTCCGCAAGGTTTATCTTCTTCTATAATGACGAACAATTTACGCGAAGCAGAATTGTTTTTATCACATGTAGGAAGTGATTGTGGAATTGCAAACGTGAACATTGGTACATCGGGAGCCGAGATTGGCGGCGCTTTTGGTGGCGAAAAAGAAACGGGTGGAGGTAGAGAATCGGGTTCTGATGCATGGAAAATTTATATGCGCCGACAAACAAATACTATCAACTATAGCACAACGTTACCTTTGGCGCAAGGGATTAAATTTGATTTATGAAGAATACATTTTTATTAGTTTTTATTGCCTCATTGTCGATATCTTGCGCCCAAAAACAAGAAGAACAAAAACCTTCTTTGTTAAGTGATTTTTGGAAACAGGAAATCGCTCGTTTGAACAAAGAAAAACCAATGATTACAAAAATTTCTACAGTAAACGGTAAGTCGGATACTATTAGAACCGATAGTATAGATTGGGAAAAGGAGTTGCAGATTTTTGTGAAGAATGATTTGTATGAAAAAGATTTGGCATTGTACAATATAGATACCGCAGCTGCATACGACACCTTGCAGGTTGATGATGGGGAAGGAAAATTTATATATAAGTCAATTCCAACAAAGAAATTGATTTTCACTCCTAAAAACGTAGATCAAAAAATAAGAAATATGACTGCTTATTTAGTAGATAAACCATATGACCGAGTTGAGATATTAATTAAAGATGAAGAGCAGCTTTTCGGAATAAATAAAAGAATGGAATATAGCCGACTTTTGGGGTATTATGCAATCGAAGGCTCCCAAAACGTTAAATTCCTCAATGGAATAAACTACAAAGTACAAGTAAAATTTAAAGAGTAGTTCGCTCTAATAACCTACAAACAAATCTTTTTTATCATTCTTTCCACGCCCTCATTGTTATTATCAAATTCGGTCACAAAATTTGCTGCTTCAACAATTTGAGGATGTGCATTTTTCATTGCGTAAGAATGTTTTGCCGATTTCATCATTTCCAAATCGTTTAAGTAATCGCCAAACACCATTGTTTCGTCGAAAGAAATTCCTAAATCTTCTTGCACCTTTGCAATCGCAGTTCCTTTGTTGGCAGAGAGGTGCGTGAAGTCGAGCCAAATTTTAGTAGCCAAAGCAATTTGATATTCCTTTTCGTAAGGTTGAAAATGTATGCGGTGTTTTTCTGCTCCACTGAAATCGCAGATAGTGACTTTTAAAACATCGTCTTCTACATCGAATAAATCGTTTACAATTTTGAGTCGACTATAATACTTGCGCGCTTCGGCTAAAAAGCGTGAATCGGCACTTTCGGTGTAAGCAGAATTTTTTCCGCACACTATCATGTGAGTTCCCTTAAGACTTTTGCCTATTTCTATAAGTCCAGTTGTTTCGGCCTTTCCTAAAGCATTAATGAAAATCTCTTTGCCCATGTAACTGGCGTAAGTGCCATTTTCGGCAATAAAAAGCGTGCGCTCTTTAATGCGATCGAATTTTTCTGAAAGATTGTGAAATTGTCGGCCACTGGCAATAGAAAACAAAATGCCTTTATCATGAACGGCTTGTTCTGTCTCCCAAAAAATAGACGATAAGGTTTTTTCGTCGTTAAGTAAAGTGCCGTCTAAATCGGTGATGATGAGCTTGATCATGGAGAGAAAGTTAAAAGTTAAAAGCAATAAGCCAAAAAACCAACTATTTCATCAGCTCCAAAGTAAGTTTACTATCTGCATCGATATTGGTATGCGTATCTAAAGCAAAACCGAAAAAAGCAGCGTCATTCGCTTTTGCCTTAATCTCTACAACACTTCTACCCATTTCTAAGTTCTTACTATCAAAAGCCTTCAGCACCAATGATTTCTTAACGTCTTTAGAAAAAATAAGATAGGTATTAACCAAATTATCATGTCCGCCATTAATTGATTTCAATTCTATTTTACCCAATGAAATACCTTCTTGCGCCAATTCAGGAGTAGCATCAATTTTAATTTCAAAAGTTTCATCAACCCCTGTAGAAACGCCTTTGCTAAACTCACCAACTGTTTTACCCACATTTTCACCACCAGCGTTAAAGGTTTCTTTAGCTTTTTCCTTGGTCTCAGAACAAGCGAAAGAAAGTACAATAGCAGAAAAAAATACAACAAGTAATCTCATAACAATAATTTAAATTAATCTACTCTAAAGTAGCACCCATCGTAGTGTACACATTTTGCACATCATCATCTTCTTCAATCTTCTCAATCAGTTTATTTACATCTTCCTCTTGCTCGGCAGTAAGTTGCTTGGTAACATTTGGTATGCGCTCGAAACCAGAGGTAATAATTTCAATACCGCGTTTTTCAAGTTCACCTTGAATGGCTCCAAAACTCTCAAACGGACCGTAAATTAAAATTCCATCTTCTTCCACAAACACCTCTTCTGCACCAAAGTCAATCAATTCCAACTCTAATTCCTCGGGGTCTAAACCATCTTTTTTGATTTTGAAAGTACAGTTGTGGTCGAACATAAACGCCACAGAACCAGTAGTACCAAAGGTTCCACCACATTTATTGAAATAACTTCTTACGTTGGCTACAGTGCGCACGTGATTGTTGGTGGCCGTTTCTAACAATACTGCAATACCGTGCATGGCGTAACCTTCATAAACGATCTCTTTATAATCACTAATATCTTTATCAGATGCATTTTTAATAGCGCGCATCACGTTATCCTTAGGCATGTTTGCCGCTTTCGCATTCTGCATCAAAGCACGCAAACGCGAGTTGCTTTCAGGATCGGGTCCGCCAGCCTTAACCGCCATAGTAATATCTTTACCAATACGGGTAAAGGTTTTGGCCATTGCACCCCAACGTTTAAACTTTCTTGCTTTGCGAAATTCAAATGCTCTTCCCATGATTATCTTTTTTAGAGTGGCGCTAAGATAATAAATGTTTGATTTTTTTAAAGAAGTGTTTTTGGCGAAAATGGAATGAATCATTGGAGATGAAAATTAAAGAACAATGTTAAACTCCCCTAAAAACTTTCGCACTCCCAATAATTTATTACCTTTACCACCTAATAATTTGAATTATGGGAAAATTAGGAATTACTGAAATCGTTGTCATTCTATTGATAGTGCTTTTATTATTTGGTGGTAAAAAAATACCTGAATTAATGAAAGGTTTAGGAAAAGGTATCAAAGAATTTAAAGATGCAAAAGACGGCAATGCTGCCGATGCAACTAGCGTTGAGCCTAAAAAAGATTAATTACAAGGCTGCTGAAAAGCAGCCTTTTTATTTACCTAATTTCTTACTGAGCTATGCGAGGCATTTCGCCTAAATTCCTTCGTTGGAACAAATTCTTTCTTGTTCTTTTCCTCGCTCTCTCCTTCCCTTTACTACAAGCCAATACCGATTCGTTAAGCATGCAGCAACGCATGAAAAAGCTTGATGATCAATCGGAAATTCATTTTGTATTAAACAACCTCGTTAAGGAAAAAATCACTGAATTTGGCAAACAAAAGAAACTCATCGCCTTATGCATTGCCCGAGGTGAACTATACTTCCCTTTGATTGAAGCCGAGTTTTCTAAAAACAAAATTCCTTTAGAATTGAAATACATTACGGTGATGGAATCTCATGTGAATCCAGCTGCCGGCCGTAGCGATGGTCCGGCTGGCTTATGGCAAATCACCAACGGCACAGGAAAAGTGATGGGCTTGCGCAACGACAAATACATCGACGACCGAAGAACTCCACAGGCCAGCACAAAAGCAGTAAGTGCTTATTTTGCTAAGTTGTACAAGATGTACGGCGACTGGCAATTGGCCATTACCGCCTATCAAATTGGCAACGGAACCCTCGATAAAATCATTGCCAAACACGGTAAAAAAGAGTATTGGTCGCTACGCCCCTACTTGCCAAAATTCGCCAGTGATTATATGGCCAAATACTTTGCTGTTTGCTACGTAATGGAGAATTACGAGAGCTTTGGCATTATAACCTATGCAAGCAAATACAATGCATCAAAACTCGATACGGTGCACATAACGCAAGCCCTTGGTTTTGAAAGAATGTCGCAAGCTTTAGGTATCCCCAAAAGTGAAATTTCAAAATTGAATCCTCAATTCAAGCAAAATTATTATCCTGCTGAAAATGGCATTTATGCTGTTCTTCCTACCGAAGCCGCTAAAGTTTTTAAGGAAGATCCAAAGAAAATTTACAACTTCGCAATGAAGAAAATACTGGTACAAAATCAAGCTGTACCCAAAAAGAAAAGCACAAAAAAATCCGCCAAGAAAAAGAAGAAATAGTTCAACATGTCGGCGCCAAAAACGATTAAACCCATTCAAATTCTTTTGCTCATTGTGCTGGTAAACCTGGTTTTATTGGCTGTTTGGCTCATTGTTCCCGATAAAGGTATTACCATCACCAAAGAGCTTAGCTTTAAATTTCCTTCGCCAAAAGAATACTTCGAACCCGAAGTGAAAAAAGATGAAAAACCAGTGACCGAAAAAATCACCAAAGCGCTTAAAAACACTACATTCTCAGAAGATTCTGTTCAGCATTTCATTCCGCTTAGCGATGAAGATATTATCGTTTCAGCCAACGAAAAAATTATGCAGCCAGGCGATTTTGAAAATGCATTGGAAGCATTTTATGCCAAATTGGAAACGATAAAAGACGGACAACTAGTACGCGTTCTTCATTTTGGTGATTCGCAAATTGAAGGCGATAGAATTAGTGGTGTTTTGCGCGATATTTTACAAAATAAATTTGGTGGTTGTGGTGTAGGTTATATTCCTGTGAACGACCCTTCATACAGCAGAAAAAATGTAAATAGAACTGCCGTTGGGAAATGGATAAAACACGCTGTTGTGCGCTCTACCACCACACCTCCTCACAACAATTATGGCTTCTTAGGCAGTTTCTACCAATGGGAAAAATTAGCCAAAAACAGCAGCGTAGGGATCAACATCAAAAAGAATAAAGGCAGCAACAAAAAGCTGCAACAGTTCGAGAAAATTTCATTGATGTATAGAAATTATTCTAAGCCCTTTGACTGTAAAATTACTTGCGATACTACTATCATTCATCAAGGATTGATGCAAGATTCGGGCATCTTTCAGCACCAATGGAATTACAAAGGCTTTGGCAAAGGTGAGTTGAATTTTACTTTTAGCGGAGAAGGAAATCCGGATATTTACGGTTTAAGTTTAGATTGCAAACAAGGTGTTGCGGTTGACAATATTTCTTTGCGTGGCTCTTCGGGCACCGACTTCACTAAAATGAATAAAGAGAGTTTGAAAGAGCAGTTTTCAAATTTGAATATCGGACTCATCATTTATCAATTTGGAGTGAATGTAGTGCCCAACGAAGTGGCGGGTTATGGCTTCTACCGCGATATGATGGTGCATCAAATAAACTACCTTAAACAAATTGCGCCAAGTGCATCTATACTGGTGATAGGCGTTTCCGATATGTGTAAAAAAGAAGGAAGCGAATTTGTATCTTATGGCAACATTGAAAAAATTCGCGATGCGCAAAAAGAAGCGGCGCAATTGACTGGCTGCGCTTTTTGGGATTTGTATGAAGTGATGGGCGGACAAAATTCTATGGCCGATTGGGTTTCAGCATCTCCCTCACTGGCCGAAAAAGATTATACCCATTTTAACTGGCGTGGCGCGAATGTGGTAGGTGAAAAGCTCGGCAATGCTATTTTAAAAGACTATTATGATTTTAAGAAACTGGAAGAATATTAATGTGAAGCAAATAGCGAATAGTTATCTGGCAATAGGGAAAAAATTCTTTCTATTGGCTATTGTCTATTCGCTAATCTCTAATACCTCTTTCGCTCAACACACTATTGATACACTCAAACAATACCCTTTCATTGATTATTCGTCGAACAAAATTTTGGTAAAAGACAGCAGCACGCTGAAAGGTTTTTACAATAAATTGTGGGAGTATGAGTCGAAAAAAAGCGGACAAGTTAAAATTCTTTTCATAGGCGATTCGCATACGCAAGCGGGTTACTGGACAGCCAAAACACGTGAACTTTTTCATCGCTCCTTCGATTGTGGAACCAGTGCCAGAGGTTTCGTTTTTCCTTACTCAATGGCTAAAACCAATGGACCGATTAACTATGGCATTCGCTTCAACGGTAAATGGTATCCGCAAAGATGCATTTATCCCGATACAACGTGCAACTGGGGATTGGCGGGCATCACCGTTAGTTCGCCCGAAGATTCTTTGTTTGTAAGAGTGTACTGCAACAACAAAACATTTGAAACTTACTACCACGATAGAATTTCGGTGTTGTACGACCCTACCAAAGCGCAACGCAACATCTCTGTTTTCTCGCAAGGAGCCAACGTCATCAACAGCACCAACGACAAAAAACTGGGCATTCAAACTTTCTATTTCGATAAACTCACCGATACGATTACAGTAAACATTCGCAAACCCGATAATACCGATAATCAATTCGCCTTGCAAGGTTTTATATTGGATAATTCTCGTCCAGGCATCACCGCCAGCGAAGTGGGCGTTAACGGCGCAACAGTAGGTGCTTTCTTACAGTGTAAAAATTTCGCCAAACAAATCAATTACTATCAACCCGATTTATTGGTATTGTCGTTTGGTACCAACGACATTTACAACACCAATTACAACGACTCTACTTTTTACCGTCACTACGATAGTTTGCTCACTTCCATTAGAAGAGCAATGCCTTACACACCCATCGTTTTAACAACGCCTGGCGACTGCAAACGCAATATAAAAACCACCATTAGAGCATCCTTAGCCGCACGAAAAATAATTATCGCCTTGGCTAAAAAACACAATTGTGCCATTTGGGATTTCTTAAAAGTAATGGGCAGCGTAAATTCTATTGACCATTGGGTAGCCAACGGCATGGGCAACAGCGATAAAGTGCACCTCTCTGAAAAAGGCTATAACATGATGGGCTCTTTGTTTTACAATGCTTTGGCTGAAGGCTACGATGCACACACCAAAGGTTGGAAAGTACAGGTAATAGAAGAAAACACCGAAAATATATTTTGGTACGGTTTGAAAAAAGTGTTTTCTACCGACCCTAAAGACCCTATGATTTTTAGCAATTACAGTTTCTGGATTTTCTTCATCATACTCTTAATTGGCTACGTTTTTCTCTACAACAAATTCAAGGCTCGAGCACTTTATCTCAGCGTATTTAGTTTATATTTTTATTACAAATCGGGGGGCTTCTTTTTTGCCCTCCTTATTTTTTCTACCATTTTAGATTATTACCTCGCTCTAAAAATTTACAACTCGAAAAACAAAGACACACGAAAAAGCATGCTCTTCATCAGCTTGTTCATCAATTTGGGCTTACTCGCCTTTTTTAAATATTCACAATTCATCATCGACAACGTAAACCTATTACTGCAAACCGATTTTAAAGCCACCAACATCTTCTCTATTGCAACGAATTCTTTATTTGGCACTTCGCTGCCTATCGATAAAATTATTTTGCCTGTTGGCATCTCTTTCTTCACTTTTCAAACCCTCAGCTACACCATCGATATTTACTTCGGCAATTTAGAACCTACAGAAGACATTTGGGATTTTGCTTTCTTCATTACTTTTTTTCCGCAGCTTGTAGCCGGACCAATAGTGCGCGCTGCCGATTTCATTCCGCAAATAAAGAAAAAGTACAGCTTAGCTCAAGAAGATTTTGGTAGAGCGGTGTTCTTAATTCTAACCGGATTGTTCAAAAAAGTAGTGATTTCCGATTTCATCTCGGTGAACTTTGTCGACCGCGTTTTCGATAATCCACTCAGTTATTCGGGTTTCGAAAATCTAATGGGGATTTACGGCTATGCCATTCAAATTTATTGCGATTTTTCGGGCTACAGCGATATGGCTATTGGTATTGCGCTATTGCTCGGATTTCATTTGCCCGTAAATTTTGCTTCTCCATACCTTGCCTTCAGTATCACCGAATTTTGGAAAAGATGGCACATCTCTTTATCCACCTGGCTAAAAGATTACCTCTACATTCCCTTGGGCGGAAATCGCTTGGGAAAAGTGAGAACCTACATCAATCTTTTGCTCACGATGTTGATTGGAGGATTGTGGCATGGCGCAGCATTTAAGTTTATTGTGTGGGGTGGAATGCACGGCGGAGCGCTAGCAGTAGAAAGAGGATGGAAGGACAAATTCAAATGGAAAATGCCGCGCTTCTTAGGCTGGCTGCTCACTTTTCATTTTATTGCTGCTTGCTGGATCTTGTTTCGTGCTGCCGATTTTGAAGCTATTAGCCAAATGTTTTCACAAATTGTCTACCATTTCAACTGGCAACAAATACCTGTTTACTTATCTTCCTATTACGCTGTATTCTTATTGATTTTATTAGGCTTTGCAGCACACTGCATCCCAATGAACTTCGAAAAAAAAGTGGAGCTCTCTTTAGGAAAGCTCCACATCTCTTTTTTAAGTGTTGTTACAGTAATTATGATTGTAATTATCTTTCAGTTTAAGTCGGCCGATATTCAACCGTTTATTTACTTTCAGTTCTAAACCGCCATCTTCTCCCTCGCCGTCCCAAAAGAAGAAATCGATTCCATTATATCGCTCAATCTATCCATGTGAAAAGATTTAATGATGTAGTCGAAAGCTTTATTCTCCATGGCTAAAGAAATGGTCTCGTAATCTACCGAAGAAGAGCACATCACAAAAGGCGTGTGGTGGTTGATGGCCGAAGCATCTTTCTTTTCTTGTTTTAAAATATCTAAACCCGATATATCGGGTAAGTTTACATCTAAGATGATAGCGTCGTATTTATTCGACTGAATAAGGCTTTTGGCCTCTGCACCAGTTGTTGCAACTTCTACTTCACAGTCTTTCGACAGTTTTTTCTCCATTAAGCGTAACGTAAATATTTCATCGTCTACCACTAGTACTTTTTTCCCCATAAAATATCACTTTAGATTTGTCCTAACCGAACTGTTCTACGTTAATTTACCTATCAGGTTTCAAAAGGGCTATCATGCTAATGTATTTGTTACTCTTCTTCACTATTAAACAACTTCGATAACAAATCATAAGCACCATTCACAACCACATCGGCAGAAGGTGAAACATCCTTTGGCAGCATCACTTCTGTGAATCCGTTTTCACTTACTCCAACTGCAACTTCAATCATTTTAAAAGCAAATTCATCTTTGTTTTCGCTATTCATTTTAATGAAAATATAGTTTTTACCTGCGTTTTGTACAATGGCTTTTTCGGGAAGTGAAAGCGTTTTGTTTTCTCCTACTTCGATGCTGGCTTTGATGTACATACCTGGCAGCAATTCAATATCTTCTTGGTCTAAATGGCCATGAACACGAACTGTTCTATCGCTACTTATTTCCCTGCCTATCAAATGCACTTTTGCGCCGCGCTCAATTCCATTTTCGTTGGGTAAGGAGAAACGAATGGCTTGTCCCACTTTAATCTTCGTAATGTCTTTTTCATACACCGTTAATTCGGCGTGCAAATGTTCGGTATCTACAATTTCAAAGGCAACATCATTCGGATTAAGATATTTACCAATGTTCACATTCACCTTGGTGACATAACCATTGATAGGCGAAGTAATGGTGATGGTATTGGTGATATTTCCTTTCTCCATTTGAGCAACAGAAATGCCCAACTGTTCTAGTTTTTTTTCTAGCGCAAGCACCAAAGCTTTTTGAGACAAATAATCGGCTTTTGTTTTTTGAAAAGACTTTTGAGAAGTTACTTGTTCTTTGTTTAATTCAGTCTGACGCTGGTATTCTATTTCACTAAAATCTAAAGTAGATTTCGCTTGAATATATTCTTGCTGCAACTGCACATAATCGGGATGTTCGAACACTGCGATAATTTGACCTCTACTCACTTTCATGCCTTGCAACAATTCGGTACTTTTTAAATTTCCGCCGATAGGTAAAGAAATAGAAACCAAATTTTGAGGTGGCACATCGAGCACTCCGTTACATTGAATAATACTAGAAAGATTTCGCAATTCTATTTTGCCTAATTGTATGTCGGCACTTTTGTACTGTGCAGCACTAAGTAGCACTTTCTGCTCGTCTTGTTGAGTTTCTTCAGCAACTAAGGCCTCTTCATTTCCGCAAGAATTTAAGAGCAATACGCTGCATAAAACAGCCATTAACTTTAGGGTTGATGTTATCGTATTTTTCATGATTATATTTTTTAATTAGCTGCTGTAATGAATTGAATTTTGTAAACCGATTGATTGTATTGATGAAGTGTATTTAAATACGCACTTTGAATTTGCAATACCTGCATTAAGTTTTGTGAATGTTCGAAATAGCCTATTTCTCCTGCTTTAAATGCCTTTTGTGATTGTTGAGCAATTAAGCGACTTTGTGGCAATTGCGCTATTTCATAATAACTTAAAGTATTCTTCCATTTAAGGTATTCTTGAAGCATTTGTTGGTACTCGCCTTCTATTGCATTTTGTTGCGCTTGCAAATTACTTTCGGCAATTTCTTCGTTGATTTTTGCAGCGCTTGTTTTGGCAGTTTGAGGTACAAACCACAACGGAATACTTAAGCCCACCTGAACACCTTGAAACCGATTGGCAGATGTGGCAAAACCATTGTCTACAGGGGTTCCTATAAGTGTTTGATTGAAATAACCCAAGGTAATATCGGGCAACATTTTATTCATTTCCACCTTTTTGGCTGCTTCGGCGATTTCAATTTGTTGCTCAAAATATTTCACCCGTGGATTGTTGGCACAACCACTATCGCCACTTAAAATTAAATCTACTTTTTTGAAATCATTTTGTGGTATAGAAAAAACAACATTGCTGTTCATTAAAGTGCGCAAATGAGTGAAATAAATTTCAATATCACTTTTGTTTTGAAACAAAGTATTGCGCACTTCTTGCAAACGACTTTCGGCGCTCATTTTTTCGAGTAAAGTACTTTCACCATTACCAAATCGAAGTGCTGCAACCCTTGCAAATTCAGTAAATGCAGAATCTTGTTGCAGCAACAATACTTGATAAGCGTGTAGAAATTGTAAATGCGTGTACACTGATTTAACATTGAACAGCAATTCATTTTTGGTGATGGCAGCACTCCATTCGCTTCCTTTAATTTGAGCGTTGTGATAAGCGATATTAGTCGAAAATAAAGTGGGGAAAGGGATGGTCTGACTCACCGTAAAATTATTGTCGCTAGTGATGTTACTATTGTATTGTCCGTACAACAGCGTTACATCTGTTTTACCAATATCGGTAGAAGTTTGCTTCAGTTTTTGTTGCCATTCCACCTCTTGCATTTTAGCTTTTAACGACGGATTATTCTTCATTGCTTCTTGCATACATTGCTCTAAAGAATACACTGAAACATCTTGCGCCTGTGCAGAACTTAAAGCAAAAAACAGCAATACAATTACTACAGCACTTACATTTATTTTTTTTGTTTTCATACCTTTTTCAAAATAAATATATAGTAAAGGCAACACAATTAAAGTAAGCAATGTTGCGCTAATTAAACCTCCTATAACCACCGTAGCCAAAGGCTTTTGCACCTCACCTCCTGCGCCAGAAGAAATCGCCATTGGAATGAATCCGAGAGAAGCCACCATGGCTGTCATCAAAACGGGACGCAAACGAATTCTTGTTCCTTTTAAAACAATTTCATGCACATCGGTCATTCCACTTTTTTTCAAACGGTTGAATTCACCAATTAAAACAATACCGTTTAACACCGCCACGCCAAACAACGCAATAAAACCAACACCTGCCGAAATACTAAAAGGCATATCGCGCAGCAAAAGCGCAAACACACCACCAATAGCAGAAAGTGGAATGGCAGTAAAAATTAAAATACTTTGTTTGAATGAATGGAAAGTAAAGTATAACAATAGTAAAATTAGCAATAATGCGATTGGCACCGCTACCGAAAGACGTTGTTTGGCTTCCACCAAATTTTCAAACTGTCCGCCATACGTTACATAATACCCAGCAGGCATTTTAACATTGCTTTTTATCTTTTGCTCTACTTCTTTAACAATACTTTCCACATCTCTTCCACGAACATTAAAGCCAATGGTTAAAAGGCGTTTGGCATCTTCACGTTGAATTTGATTGGGTCCCAATTCCACCTTTACATCGGCCACCTGATTCAAAGGCAAATGCGTTCCGTTGGGTGCAGTGATGAAAAGATTTTGCACATCTTCCACACTTTTGCGATTGCTTTTATCGAGGCGCAAAACCAAATCGAAACGCTTTTCACCTTCGTACACAATGCCCGCTGCTTGTCCGGCAAATGCTGTTTGCACCAACGTATTAATATCTTCGATGTTCAAGCCAAACTGCGCCATTTTTTCGCGATGGTAACGAATCACAATTTGCGGTAAGCCCGAAACTTCCTCTACATATAAATCTTGGGCACCTTCAGTAGATTGCACTTGCTTACTTACTTTTTTTGCAATTTGCGTGAGCTGCTGTAAATCTTCACCAAATATTTTAATGGCAACATCTTGTCGGGCACCACTCATCAACTCATTAAAACGCATTTGAATGGGCTGTTGAAAGCCGAAAGTAACTCCGGGAATAGCTTCTAAAGCCTCAGCCATTTTTTCTGCCAATTCTTCGCGCGTTTCTGCTGAAGTCCATTCGTCTTTATCTTTTAAAATAATCATTAAATCACAAGCTTCAATAGGCATTGGGTCGGTAGGAATTTCACTGCTACCAATCTTTGCCACCACCGATTTTACTTCGGGAAATTGCGCTTTCAAAATCGCACCAGCTTTGGTAGAAGCCTCAATGGTTTTTTCCATGGAGCTTCCTGTTAAAACGCGCGTTTCTACCGCAAAATCACCTTCTTCTAAAGTAGGCATGAATTCGCCACCCATACTGGAGAACAGAGTGAGCGTGAGGATGAAGAGAGCGAGGGTTATGCTTAAAACCAGTTTCTTTTTTTGCAATGCTGTATGTAAAAAAGGAGTATAAATTCGCTGAAAAAAATCCATCATTTTATCTGATATGGTTCGCTTGGAAGAAACTCGTTTGCTTAAAAACAAAGCAGAAACCATTGGCACATAGGTAAGCGACAAAATAAAAGCACCCAAGATGGCGAAAGACACTGTTTGTGCCATGGGTCCGAACATTTTTCCTTCAATGCCCGATAACGCTAAAATTGGGAGATAAACTATCAAAATAATTATTTCTCCAAAGGCGGCACTGCTTCTTATTTTTTTAGCAGAATCGTACACTTCAATATCCATTTCATTTTGAGATAATCTTTCGCCTTTTCTTTTCATTAAATGATGCAAAGTAGCCTCCACAATAATCACTGCGCCATCTACAATTAATCCGAAATCAATCGCTCCCAAACTCATTAAATTTCCCGATACGCCAAACAAATGCATCATAGAAATGGCAAACAACATCGCCAATGGAATCACCGATGCTACAATCATTCCTGCACGAAAATTTCCTAAGAAAAGAACCAATACAAAAATGACGATGAGCGCACCTTCCAACAAGTTTTTTTGCACAGTGCCAATGGCTCTATCTACCAAGCGACTCCTATCTAAAAAGGGCTCTATCACCAGACCTTCGGGCAATGTTTTTTCAATTTGCGCAACACGTGTTTTTACATTTTCAATTACCTTATTAGAATTTTCGCCTTTCAGCATCATCACTATGGCACCTACCACTTCACCTTTGTCGTCGTAGGTCATTGCACCAAATCTATTGGCGTGTCCGTATTGCACTTTCGCCACATCGCGCAACAGCACAGGGATTCCTTGTGAGGTGTTTTTAATAACGATGGCTTCAATATCTTGAATAGAAGAAATTAATCCTTCACTTCTAATGAAATAAGCGTTGGGATTTTTCTCAATATAGGCGCCTCCTGTATTTTGATTGTTCTTTTGCAAAGCGGTAAATACTTCATTGATGGAAATATCCATGCTTAACAATTTAGAAGGCTCTAAAGCGATTTCGTATTGCTTCACAAAACCACCAAAACTACTAACATCGGCAACACCTTGCACGCCCAATAACTGTCGGCGCACTATCCAATCTTGTATACTGCGCAATTCAGTAGCATCATACTTTTTTTCATAGCCTTTTTTAGCGTGTAAAGTATATTGATAAATTTCACCCAAACCAGTTGTAACAGGAGCCAATTCGGGATTACCAACACCTGGTGGAATTTTACTTTTTGCTTCGGCTAATCGTTCAGAAATTTGCTGCCTTGCCCAATAAATATCTGTTTTATCTTTAAATACAATGGTGACTATAGATAAACCAAATCTTGAAATAGAACGCACTTCCAAAATACTAGGAATAGTTGCCATGGTTTGCTCTACTGGAAAAGTAACCAAACGTTCAATTTCTTGTGCGGCTAGCGACGGACTCACCGTAATAATTTGTGCCTGATTGTTAGTGATGTCGGGCACAGCATCAATTGGCAATTGTGTTAAGGAATAGGTTCCCCAAACAATTAAGCCCAAAGTAAACAAGCCTACTACAAGCTTATTATGAATAGAAAATGCTATAATTTTATCTAGCATAAAATGAATTTTTTGTGATGAAATGAAAAATAGAAATGAAAAATAGACTACGCTATTTTAGGCGGCTGCCAAACAGTACCATTGAAAGAAGAAATAAATTTTTCTTGAAATAAAATAACTTTACTTTCTTCGGCAATCGTATTCTGAAAAACAATAACACTCGTATTGTTCAATATTAAAGTGCTCATAGGGTTTACATGTTCTTTACCCTGAAAAGGAAGACAGCCCTTATCTTTGTGCGTATCGTGGTGTGAATTTTCTGTGCCGTTGTAATGCTCTTTTAAAAAATCGAGTAAAGAAATTTCTTTTGATTGTGATGCATGTTCAACATAGTGAGAAAACAAGTGAGGCACCTTAAAAAGCTCATGCATTTCTGTTCCCGAAAACAAAAATGAAAATAAAAATACGATGGCTATATGTCTTTGCATCACTGATAAAAGTATAAAAAAATATAGTTGCTTACACCTATTTTTTAACGATAAAGGTTTTATAGCGTAATTATGGCCAAGGGGACAAGTTGTTAAACTTAATTTGTGAGGTATGGAAACGCGAGGGAAAATCATTTTAATTTCATTATTTATTCTGACAATCTTTTTTACCGGCTGTAAAAAAGGTGAATTTTTCGAAACTAAAAAGGAATCGATAAATCAATCTCACTATGATAACTTCAAAAAAGAGAAGAAAGAAAAACTGAAAAATCAAAGTACCGATGTAGGTTGTACCGCTAACGAAAACGAAAGCTATCAAGGGCATGGTAGAAAAATTACCATATGTCATAACGGACACATGATTACTATCTCTGTGAATGCGGTGTTGAAACACTTTAACAATCACAGTGCAGATAGATTGTTTACTTGCGAAGGAGAAAATTCTGTGGCTTATTCCGATATAGAATGTACTTTGAAACACATTATGGCTGTTAAGAACCTGAATCCGAATTCACGACATTCACTACAAAGAGCATTTAACGTATGGATTGACGAATATTTCTTAGCTGGAAGATGGCCTGCTGATAAAGTAAGTTGTGATGGAACTCCCGACCCAGGAACTGGAACTGGTGGTGAAACAACTGACCCTGGTACAGGCACAGGTGGTGGAACAACTGACCCTGGTACTGGCGGTGGAACTACAGATACAACTACAACAGGCGGTGGAACTACCGACCCAGGTACAGGAACTGACAGTGGCACAGGAACTGATGGCGGCACAACTACAGATACAACACCTGCTGAACCTACCATGCCTGTATGTCACAACGGTGCTATATTGAATGAAGATTATTTAACGGCTTATGTGTATGCACAAGAAGGAGATTTATTAATTGCATGTGAGTATGCAGCTGGAGCCGTTTCATTTTATGATATTGAAGGTCCGTTATTAGACATTATTTACGACTACGGTTTAGATTCAACCGCGCCGGATGTAATGTTTCAGGCCTTTGTAATATGGTATGAAGATTATTACTTAACTGGCAATTGGCCTCTTGATGGCGGTGGTGGTGGTGCTGGCGACGGAGGATCGGGTACAGGTAGTGATGGCGAAGTAATTATTAGCAACTAAAAAAGAAAACATAAATAGAAAAAACCTCCGTCGGTTGACGGAGGTTTTTTTGTTTGTAACTATTGATTTTACTGTATATTCGAAAGAAAATATTTTTTTATTTTTTGTAACTGAGTAGTGTAAAGAACGTATTTATTAGGGAGGGGATTTTAGTTATTAACTAAAGAAGAGGAGGGTGATATGTGCTGGAAAAATTTAACTCTAGGAGTATTGGCTATTTTCTATATGAATGTTGGCCAATCACAATCAATCAGTTTAATTTCGGGAAGCTATAGTGCTGCAACTGCAACAGGAAGTGGCGCTGGCGGTAACGCAAGTTTAAGCTATACGGTACCTGCAGGTAGCGACAGATTATTGGTGTTTGCCATGGCCATAGAACGAGATCACAAACCCAATCCTACGGGCGACAACTGGGCCAATCCGGCGGTATAGGGAGGAAGTGCAACAACAGTAACTTTTGGTGGGGTGGCAATGACATTAATAGGTTGGTCTATCGCCTATTGGGCCAACGCACCAGTATCTGAAACTACCACCAATATCAGTACAGAATTATTGGTATTTGGTATGCCCGAAGCAAGCATTCCTTCAGGTTCCAATTCATTTGCTATTAGCGGAAATTTCAAAAACGGAACCAACGCGGGTGATGAAAGTATTTTCGCGGCAATGACCTTTGAAAATGTATCTACTGCCTCTAATCAGGCACACAACAGTTGCGGAGCATGTACCACACTTTCAACAAGTGCCGTTGATCCAGTGAATGCCAACAACGCGCTTGTTTCTATTGCCGCCATTGGGAGTCCGCGAACCTATACAGAAGGCGCTGGCTTCACTGCCATAGGCACTACTACAGTAGCCAATGCCAACGGAACATATACATCTGCATCCTTATCAGAAAAAGATGGTTCTGCCATTGGTGCACAATTCATTACTGGCGTTACAGAAACGCAAACAAGTCCGTACACTCTATCAGGTTCTACCAATCTATTTGGCACATCACAAATGGTTTTAAGATTAATAGCTACTTCAACATTGCCAGTAGACTTTGTAGGCTTTAGAGCAGAAAAAAATGGAAGTGAAGTATAATTAAATTGGACTACAGCTTCTGAATTCAACAACGATCATTTTATAGTTAAACGCTCTAAAGATGGTATTGAATTCGATTCTATCACCAGCATAAAAGGTAACGGCTACAAAAACACTTTTACGCACTACAGTTATACCGACAAAAAACCAGGAAAAGGCTATTTATACTACCGTTTAAAACAAGTAGATGCAGATGGTAAATTTGCTACTTACGATATTCAAAACGTGTACATGGAAGAACATAGAACCGACATGAAAGTATTTCCAAATCCATGTGTAAATTGTAATTCTTTATCGGTGAATGCACAAATGGAAAAAGTAAAACAAATCACCATTAGCGATATGTTTGGTAAGGTAATTACACAAGAGCTATTTGTTTCTTACACTCCGGGAAGTGCCATGCGACTGGATTTTCCGCAAACATTAGAAAAAGGAATGTACAACATCACCGTTCAAACGGAAACAGAGATGAGCACAGAAAAATTGGTGGTGGAATAAAAATAAAAAAGCGGTAGAAAATTCTAGCGCTTTTAGTTCTATAATTCTGGATACTGCATCGTAATGCAATGTATGGAACCATGTTGTTGAATCAATACAACACTATCAATTGGAATAATTTCCTTATTGGGAAAAATAGATTGCATAATCTTCACTGCTTCAGCATCTTTACTTGAATTGTAAATAGGAAAAAGAACAGCGCCGTTCATAATTAAGAAGTTCGCATAGGTAGCAGGAATGCGCATCCCATCGCTATCAAAAGCAGCATCAGCCATTGGAAGAGCCACCAAGCGATAAGGTTTACCATTCACATCGGTACAATTTTTCAACTCTTCTTCCATCAATTTTAATTCATTGAAATGCTCATCTTTTTCATCGTCGCATTTCACGTAAGCGATGGTGTGTTCATCGCAAAAACGAGCTAAAGTATCTATATGACTGTCTGTATCGTCACCTGCCAAATAACCATGTTCTATCCACAAAACTTTCTCCACATGAAGCAACTCCTTCAGCAATAATTCAATGGCTTCTTTGTTCAATTCAGGATTGCGATTGATCTCTAACAAACATTGTGTGGTAGTCATTAAAACTCCTCTTCCATCAGCTTCCAAAGAACCCCCTTCCATCACAATATGATTCAAATCTTTTATTCCCCAGTGCGCAGGAAAAACATTTTTATCGAATAAGCTTTTTGTGATTTTTGTGTCATGTTCAGCAGCATACTTTTTACCCCAACCATTGAATTGAAAATCGAGAATTAAAGGTTTACCATCTTGCATGATAGTGATTCCGCCATGGTCACGAGCCCAAGTATCGTTCACTGCACAATCGTAAATAATAATATTTTCTAAATTGCAATGTTGAATGGCCTCCTTAACTTCTTCTACATTTTGTGCCGCAATAATTAATTTCTGGCGCTTAGAAATTTCGTAAGCTATCTTTTGATAACACACCGTTACATCATCCCAAATATCAGCCCAGTCAGTATTTTTATGAGGCCACGTTAATTGTATAGCACTTTGTTTGTGCCACTCGGGAGGAAAGAAATTCTTTTTGTTTTGCATGGGGTAAAAATAGGGAAATGATTTTTACTATTTAGGTTCAATATTAGTATCGCCCATGATTATAGTATCCACTTTAGTTACTTTTTTTGGCTCAATGTAAATCGGTTTCCCTAATGTTGGAACAGGTGCAACTGTATCTCCTGTTATTTGCGATGCTTTGCTACTTTCGCATTTTACTGAATCGACAGAAGAATTACTTCCCTTTGGAGGCAAAGGCTCACCAGTTGTTTTAGAAGCACACCCCACCAAAAACATCGAAAACCCCACTACACCCAACGCTAATTTCCCAAAAACGGGAACTCTAAAATTATTTTCTATTTTATTTTGAATGTTCATCAACCATTGATGAAATTTAGGAATGTGTTTTTCTACTTGTGAGGTTTTAAAATGTCCGCAAACCTTCTCTCCTTGTTTCGCTTCAAAAAATGATTTTATTTCTTGCGGTTCCATCACTGTAAAATCAACTACAGTTTTTTCGCAAACGCAACAATGTTTTCCCTTCTCGTTTGGCGACATTTTATCCCAGTCTTCGTGACAAGGTTTAGGGATGGTAATTTTAAAATCTTGCATACTTTTTTGTTTATCCAACGAGAGCAAGATATTAATATTTCGCAAAAAAGTAAAGAATCAAAAAAGCAGAGCAATGAAAGTTGCTCTGCTTCATATAAATTTGATCTAATCTACTTATTCGCTTTCTCTACCGACCACCCCATTGAAACTCCAAACTGCCATCCATCTTTGTTAGGAATTGCATAAAGGTTAACAGGCATATTTAAGCTACCCGATGTAAAGGTTCTACCTACTGCAAAAATCCAGTTCGATGTAATTTGCGGAACACCTCTGCTGTCTAATCTCGATGAAATGTTAGCCTTTTCATTTTCTTGTAAATCACTTTTCAAAAGCCATAAACCGTCTCTGTAAAAACCATCTGCTTTTCTTTGCACGGTGAATAGGGGTCCGAAACCAAATTCAATTTTCGATTTCTTGAAACGAAAACCATTTACAATAGAAAAAGATGGAATAAATTTTTGTTGTTCCATACCGCCCACCATACCAACAAATTCAACCAATGCCATCATTTCTCCAGAATTCATGTATCGCTTTTCTGTATGATAACCAAATTGAGTTAGAAAAGGCATACCATCAAAGCCACCATCACTTTTCGAGTTTTTAAAAATGTTCGCATTTTGCTCGGTTAACATCGATACACCAAAACGCGGACCCGATAAATTCAATTTTCTAACGTTTGGTTTTTCCACTAAATCGCTTTCTTGTTTTTCAAACAAATACAATTTTTCTAATTCGGTAACAGTAGTATCACCAAATAAACCCTGCACCGCAAAACGAAGCAGAGTAGTCATTTCCAAAGGTTGGTAAATGTAATTCTTCACAACACTTGCTTCCAAGGCTTCTGTTTTTACATTGTATTGTCGGAAACTAACTGCCAACATTCTTCCAATTTTTTCTACTGTACCCGAAACAACAAAATCCAATTTTAATTCTTTACCTGCTCTAATCACACAGGTTTTACTCACACAATTTGTTTTCTCAATACTGTTCGTCTTATAGAAGTTATCAATTTCATAGCGATCAACTACTTCGAACTTGCCGATTTTCTCAGTTTCCATTCTTACCATGGTGGTAATTTCACTTTGCGACAATTCAACATTTTGCACATCAATATAAGTAACACCTAATAAAGGCTTTGCTGTGCTTTGCGCGAAAACTGTTGTTCCACTTAAAATAGCTACAAACATTGCCGACTTAATTCTGTTGGAGAGTTTCATAAAATTTGGTTTAAAAATTATGAAGCAAAACTATTCCCAAAACAAGGGCGAGAAATATTACATAATGCTGAATGAAAAATAAAATTTGCAGAAATTGCAAATCCCAGGTTCTATAGACCATTCTGTTTTTTGGTACCGCGAATAGCAGGGTGATTCCAAGGGTCATCGGGCCAAGCATGTTTGGGATAACGCGGCTTTAATTCTTTACGAACTTCAAAATAAGTATTCTCCCAAAAGCTTTTTAAATCGCCCGTAATTTGAACTGGTTTGTAAGCAGGAGAAAGCAAATGCATCAACAAAGAAATTTTATTGTTGTTCACTTTAGGTGTTTCTGCCAATCCAAAAACTTCTTGAATACGAACGGCCATTACTGGTGCCGATGCAGAAGCAAAATATTCTAAAGTGATGTGCGAACCACTTGGCACTTCCATTTTTGCTGGAGCCAATTTATTTAGTTCTTGTTGTTTGCTGTAATCTAAAAAGTGAAAAAGAATATCGTGCAAATTGAGTTTTTTTAAATCGTCATTCGATTTAATATTTACCAAATAAGGTAAGAGCCATTCTTCAGCAATGGATAGCAAATATTCGGTAGAAACATCGGGCCAATCTTGCTCGCTATTCCATTTCTTCAACGAAAGAATTCTATTTTGAAATTGCGTTACTTCCTTATTCCAATCCAATAAATGCGCTCCGTCTTTTTTAATCGCTTCGCAAATCACTTGCTGAATTTTTTCTTGATCGGGCTTAGGCAATGGAGTAGATTTTAAAACAATACTTCCCAAACGCATTTCGCGCACAGCCACCAGCGCACCTTTTTTAGAATTCCATTGAATGATTTCTTTTTCTTTGAGCAGAGGCATCAAATCTTTTGGATTGAGTGAAGAGGCCAAGAATATTTTTCCCACGCCGTCACGCGCATCTAAATTGGCAATAGCGAGCCACGGTTCATGCGCTAAGTCATCTTGGTGATGTGCTTGCGCTAAATTTCCTCCCGACAATTGAAATTGTGCATTGTTTCCCGGCCTTGCGCAAGCTATTCTTTCAGGATAAGCATGCACCAACAACACTCCCGTTTCATATGGATCTACAAGAGAATTATTTTCTTCACTTTTAAACATTGAGCGGTATTGCTCGGCAATTTTTGCAATACGACTGAATTTTCTTCCCACCGATTTTCGTGCTCTTTCTCTGCGCAATGCTTCAATACGCAAATTGATATCTATTCCACTTTCTTTTCCTAAGGGGTCTCTTTCTTCTAACAATGCAGCGATATCTGCAGCCAAATGTACCCTATCATTTTCAGCAGCAATCAACATCATATGCGCCACACGCGGATGACAAGGCAAAGCATGCATCTTTTTTCCGTGCTCGGTAATTTTTCCATTTTCCAAAGCATTCAGTTCTTCCAACAATTCTTTTGCGGTAACAATATGATGCAAAGGCGGCGGCGTTAACCAAGTTAATGAATTGATGTTTTGCACTCCCCACACTGCCATATCTAAAACGAAGGAAGCTAAATCGGCTTCCACAATTTCGGGAGTGCGATGTTCAGCTAATTTAGCATGCATGGGTTTAGTCCAGAGGCGATAGCATACGCCAGGCGACAATCTACCAGCTCTTCCTGCACGTTGATCGGCGCTGTCCTTAGAAATTTGTATAGTTTCTAATTTTGATAAACCTGAGCGCGCATCAAATTTTTGCACTCTTCCATAACCCGAATCCACCACCACTTTAATTCCTTCAATGGTTAAAGAAGTCTCGGCAATAGAAGTGGCAATCACCACTTTTCGCGTTCCCGATTTAGAAGGCATAATTGCCGCCATTTGCTGATGCGGCGGTAAGTTTCCATACAAAGGATGAATTTCAATTCCACTGGTGCGCTGCAAAATTTCTTCGCATTTTCGTATTTCACCTTCGCCTGGTAAAAAAACCAGCACATCACCTTTTTGTTCGCTCAAGGCTCGATTTACTGTAAATGCTGCAGCTTCCGCCAGCATAAAAACATCTGGCTGTTCGGTATAAATGATATCTACTGGATATTGTTTTCCTAAACTTTCTACAACAGGAGCCTGCAATAAATTTTTTAGTTCTTCTAAATTGAGCGTTGCCGACATTACCAAAATGCGCAAATCATCGCGCAAAATTTGTTGCGCGTCTCTGCACAAAGCCAAGGCTACATCAGCAAAAATACTGCGCTCATGAAACTCATCGAAAATCACAATACCAATTCCTTCTAACGAATTATCTTGTTGCAACATTCGTGTAAGAATACCTTCCGTTACGACTTCAATTTTTGTTTTTGACGAAACGCGTGATTCGAATCGAATGCGGTAACCAACGGTTTCTCCTACTTGTTCTCCCAATAATTCCGCCATTCGCGTAGCAACAGTTTTAGCTGCTAATCTGCGTGGCTCCAACATAATTATTTTCTGATCCTTCAACCATTTCTCTTCCAACAAAGCCAAAGGCACCAAAGTACTTTTACCAGCACCCGGTGGCGCGCTTAAAATTACTGTAGTGTTTTGTGCTAACGAATTTTGAAGTTCATGGAGCACATCGCAGATGGGAAGATTTGTTTGTTGGATATTGATCATTGATGCAAATGTAATCAAGTAGAGACGAATTGCATTCGTCTTGAATAGATTAATTCCAATAAGATTATTATTTTTAGGAGATGAAAAAAACTTTATTTCTCATTATACCAATCTTCCTATTACTGCTGAATTCATTTTCTATCGGCGATTTCACAACAGAAGAACAATTGGCACAAAAAATTGTTAGTGCATTGCACAACAATGATAAAGAAGCTATTTTAAAATTAGTAACTACAGAAAAAGATTGGATTTAAATAATTGACAGCAGTTATGCAAATGATTCAACCAAAAAAAATATGAAACTTGTTATGGCGCAAGATAGTGGAGAAACGATTAAGAAAATAATTTACAAATTCGATGAAATAACTAAAAAATTAACAGATAAAAATTGTCTTCCAAATTTCACTATAACTAAGATAACACCGGAAAAACAAACACTAAAAAGCAACATAGAATTAGGAAAATTAGATATTGAAATTACTTGTGGAATCAATCAAGAAACAATTACAGTTAAAATTATCAAAACCAAAAGTGGCTGGAAAATTCTTGAAAAATTAAAATTAATCTATAGAGAATAATGAACCCAAAAGTCGACGCCTTCTTCTCCAACCTCACTCAATGGCAAGATGAACTTGCGCAACTGCGTGAAATTGTTTTGGATTGCGGACTCACTGAAGAACTCAAATGGGGTGTGCCATGCTACACTTACAAAAACGCGAACATCATCATAATTCATGGGTTTAAGCAATACTGTGCACTCATGTTTTTCAAAGGCGTATTACTTGCCGACTCCGATAAAATATTAATTCAACAAACTAAAAACGTACAAGAAACTAGGCAAGTGCGATTCACCAATGTGAAAGAAATTGCGAAACTTGAAGCTGTCTTGAAAGCGTATGTTTTTGAAGCGATTGAAATAGAAAAAGCGGGATTGAAAGTGCCATTAAAAAAAACGGAAGATTTTGAAATGCCTAAAGAGCTACAAAATAAATTCAAAGAAAATACGGCATTAAAAAAAGCATTTGAAGCACTAACTCCAGGCCGACAAAGAGGTTATCTTCTCCATTTCACTGGTTCACAAAATTCAAAAACCAGAGAAGCAAGAATTGAAAAATATATTCCTAGAATTATAAAGGGACAAGGATTTAACGATTGTGTTTGCGGACTCTCGAAAAGAATGCCGAACTGCGATGGATCGCATAAATTTTTAAAAGAAGCAAAAGAATAATCACAACAACAAAATGTCGGAATTAGCACAATATATCAAATCATACTTTGGCGTTGTTCAGGAAAAAGAGTTAGAAACCATCGTTGCTCTTTTTAAAAAAACAACTTTGCAAAAAGGAGATTACTTTTTGAAAACCGGTAAACCATCGAATCATCTCAGCTTCATTCAATCGGGATTGATGCGCATTTTTGTGAGTAACGAAGAGAAGGAGATAACACAATGGATTTGTACAAAAGGATATTTTATTACCGATCTATCTAGCTTCATTTTTCAAACGCCTGCACGATGGAATATTCAAGCTCTGACTAATGTTGAATTGTTTACGATTAGTCGAGAAGATTACAATAAAATCGGACAACTTATTCCGGCGTGGCATCAACTAGAAAAACTTTTCATTGCGCGTTGTTTCACTATGTTAGAAGACAGAATATTTAGTCATTTATCAATGTCGGCAGAAGAGCGTTATCAATTCTTTTTTCAGCACAACAAAGAACTATTCAATCAAGTTCCGTTGCAATACATCGCCTCCATGTTGGGCATGACTCCAGAAACATTCAGCAGAATAAGGAAGAAAAGCATTTCTTGATATTTGTCAAGAGCATGAACTCTTATCTTTCGCACCTTTACCAAAACTAAAATAAAGGTTATGGCAAAGGAAATTAAAACTCAAATTGTAATTAATGCAAGCGCCGAAAAAGTGTGGAAAGTGCTCACCAATTTTTCGCAATATCCAGAATGGAATTCTTTCATAAAGCCGATTACTGGAGAAGTTAATGAAGGATACACTTTTGCAGCCCACATTCATCCTCCCAGTGGAAAAGCAATGAAATTTAAACCAAAAGTATTAGCGTTTAAAGAGAACAAAGAATTTAGATGGTTGGGACACTTTCTATTCAAAGGATTGTTTGATGGAGAGCACAAATTTGAATTGATATCGAATGATGATGGAAGCACTACTTTCATTCAAAGTGAAAAATTTACAGGCATACTAGTTCCCTTGTTTAAAACAATGTTAGAGACCAATACTGTGCAAGGATTCAACAACATGAATGCTGAATTAAAATACAGAGTAGAAGAAAATTAATGATGCTCCTTCTCTTTAGGTTTGCGCATGTGCTTTGAGTAGTGCTGATAAATGGTATTGATGAAAGTTAAGATGATACCAATACCAATGATGATGTAAAAGATGGTGAAGATTTTACCTATATCGGTTTGCGGAGAGAAATCACCATAGCCAACGGTAGATAATGTTGTAACACAAAAATAAATAGAATCTACCCAACTCCAACCTTCAATATAATGATAAGCAATGGTGCCCACCAACAACACAAAAGCTGTGGTAATGAGTAAATCACGATAACCTTTGTCGAGTAAGAAAGAAAGTATAGTGCGGAAGAAAATCATATTACAATAATAGATTGATTAAAGATAGGAGTTTCTGATAATTCTCAATTGGGAAAATGAAATTCCTCACTATCAAAATATTGCTTGTGTAACAAACATCACTGTGCAATCCTTTTTCATTGGTGAAATTTGTCTCATGAAAATTATTTCACACGATAAAAAAGTAAAAATGGAATTGCAAAACATCATCATATTGGCAATAATAGGTATAGCTTCAGGTATTCTAAGCGGAACCATGGGCTTGGGTGGTGCCATTATCATAATACCCGCTTTAGTGATGGTATTGGGTTTTTCTCAACAGATGGCACAAGGCACTACATTAATGATGATGGTACTGCCTGTTGGCGCCATGGCAGCCTATCACTACCATCAGCAAGGATTTGTAGATATAAAAGCTTCACTCATCATGGGCGCCTTCTTTTTTATAGGCGGCTACTACGGCGCAAAAATGGCTGTAAATATTCCTCAAGATATTCTCAAAAAAGTATTTGCGCTGATGCTTATCATCATTGCTGTAAAAATGCTGTTTTTTGAAAAAGTACAACAATAACTTTTTAATTTTCTCTATATGGAAATCAAACAATTTGAAGACAAAAATTTGGCGCATTATTCTTATGCCATTTACAGTGAAGGTGAAATCGCATTGATTGATCCTGCAAGAAATCCGAAACCGTACTACGATTTCGCTAAAGAAAAAAACGCGAAAATTGTAGCCGTAATTGAAACGCATCCACATGCCGATTTTGTGAGCAGTCATTTAGAAATTTCGCAAGATATGGGTGCCGCAATTTACGTGAGTAAATTGTTGGGTGCCGAATGTCCTCACCAAGCTTTTGATGAAGGACAAAACATCACCATTGGCAAAATAAAATTGAAAGCATTAAACACTCCGGGTCATTCGCCAGACAGCATTAGCATTGTTGTCGAGAACGAAACAGGAAAAGACGAAGCAGTTTTTACTGGAGATACTTTATTTATTGGCGATTGTGGCCGACCAGACTTGCGAGAAAACGCAGGTAACATCACTGCAAAAAGAGCCGACTTGGCCAAACAAATGTATCATTCTTTGAGAGATAAAATGCTGCCATTAAATGATGAAGTACTGGTATATCCAGCGCATGGTGCCGGAAGTTTATGTGGCAAAGGATTAAGTGCAGCCAACGCGAGTACCATTGGCGATGAAAAGAAAAGGAACTGGAGTTTACAAAACATGCGTGAAGAAGAATTTGTAGTAAAATTATTGAGCGATCAACCATTTATTCCGCACTATTTCACCTACGATGTAGCAGTAAATAAAAAAGGTGCCGAAGGTTTTAGCAAAGCTGTAAACAAAGTTGTTCGTCGCGAACCAATAACATGCACTTCATGTGCGAAAGCACTAAAAAATGATGTACTGGTAATAGATACCCGTCAGCATTTACAATTTAAAAAATCGCATTTAAATGGTGCCATCAACTTAATGAATGACACTAAGTTTGAAACATGGTTAGGCAGTATTGTTCAACCACACGAAGCTTACTATTTAGTTGCAGAAAATGAAGAAATATTGACCGAACTCATTGAGCGTGCAGCAAAAATTGGTTACGAACAAAACATTGCCATGGCCTTCGTTTCTTCTTATGGAAATAGCAAAATAGAAGTATTCGATAGTGCTAAATTATCTGATCAACCAGATGATTATACCATTGTAGATATTCGCAATGAAAGCGAAGTAAAAACTCAGAAAATATTTGCCAACTCAATCAACATTCCACTTTACGAATTGCGCGAACGCATCAATGAAATACCTACTCAAAAGCCTATTTTAATCCATTGTGCTGGAGGTTACCGCAGCGCAGCAGGAACTAGTATTGTAAAAGGGCTTTTAGAAGATAAGGTAAAAGTTTTTGATTTAAGTGAGGAGGTGGTGAAATTCAAGTAATCAAACTACTATCCACTTTTTTAAGTCCGCGTAACTATTGTGCGCTGGCCCGAGCCAAAATACGGGCGCGCGGAAAGGCAGTGAACCATATTTTTAATTCGGATAAAAGGAGAATTAAAAATATGGAGAGCGGGCTGGCAGTATATTTTGGCTCTTGGCTTTTTTGCTTCGTTTTTTTGCCAAGAAAAAAATGAAGTCCCCTATTCCTCCTCATACTCCAACTCAGCATCTTTCTCCCAAATTTCCATCTCGCATGCCTTGCAATTGAATTTTAGTTTGTAAGCGTTAGTGCCATGTGTAAGAGTAAGTGGTTCTTTCACTTTTTCACCCAAAGTATCTTTGTGGTATTTCCAGCATTTTCCCAACTCATACTTTACACAATACTTGGTAACCATCACGCGTGATTTACCAGGATCCCACTGCAACTCAAATGCTTTTTCAATTTCTGTAACGCCATGGCGCTCGTAGAACTTACGCGCCAATTTATTCGCAACATTGTAAGTGAAATCTAATTTTTGAACCGGATAAGGATGATCGGTTTTCACCAACTGATGTTCTTCGCGATGGTAGCTTTTCAAGCGAATTTGAGTGAGTTGTTCTAAAGCAGTTCTTCTCAACTCATTCACCTTAGAAATGGGCAAAAACCAGTTGCCCGAAAATTCTACTTCTATCTCATCGGCGATGTAGGGCGTGTTGCCTGTTTTCGCCAAGTTGGTTTTGATATTGGGAATAATAGATTCGTTGTTCTTGGTTTGCTCTTTAGGATGTGCGAAGTTTGCAACACTTTCGCAACCATCTTCATCAGTAGCTTTTAATTGAAATCCGTCGGCGGTTTCGCTCAACAAAAGTTTAACTGAAATCTTTCTTATCGTACTGTCTTCTCGCTCTACCAATCTATTGAATTCGGCATCTAAATTTCTAAAAATAGCTGTACCATTTGTAATAGATTTCGGCGCGTTAAAATACACCAATCCGTTTTCTACTTTATTTACAAATGCACCATCGGCAACACCTTCATCGTTCAAGAAATACAAGCCATCGCCATTTTTTAGTTTGTCGGCATTTTCAATTTGGTAAGCATTTCCTTTGATAGAAATTAGTTTACCAATAATTTGTCCTTTTGATTTCGGACTCTCCCAAGAGCCAATTTTATCTTTTCTTTCGTTGGCAAAATAATCGGTGTAACCACGATTGAAACTTCTGTCCATTTGCGGTTCGAAGTTGTATAAAATTCTTCCAGAAGAAGCCTTCACATATTTTTCATTTCCTTCTAAGAAAGCATCTAATTTTTTGCGCAAATACGATGTATTGTTTTTTACATACACCACATCTTTCAATCTACCTTCAATTTTGAATGATACAATTCCTGCTTCTATCAATTGCGGAAGTTGTTCACTTAGATCTAAATCTTTGATAGAAAGCAAATGACTGTTGGCAATTAAAGTATCGCCATTGCCATCAATTAAATTGTAAGGTAATCTGCAATTTTGTGCACATGAACCTCTATTGGCACTGCGCTCACCATTGGCAACACTCATGTAGCAATTACCGCTGAAAGAAACGCACAAAGCCCCTGAAACGAAGAACTCTAATTCCACCGGAGTAGCCTCATGAATTTCTCTTATTTGATGCAAGTTTAATTCTCTTGCCAATACCACACGTTTCATACCTGCATCGGCCAAAAATTTAACATGTTTAGGATCTCTGTTGTTGGCTTGCGTACTGGCGTGAATCACAATTGGAGGCAAATCCATTTCCATGATGGCCATATCTTGAACGATGAGAGCATCTACGCCTATATCGTACAATTGATAAATCATTTTGCGACACTCCTCCAACTCGTTATCATATAAAATGGTATTGATCACCACAAAAACCTGGGCACGAAACAAGTGTGCATACTTCACCATTTCGGCAACATCTTCAATAGAATTTGTTGCGTTAGAACGTGCGCCAAACATAGGCGCGCCAATATATACAGCATCGGCGCCTGCATTGATGGCAGCCATACCCTGCTCTAAATTTTTTGCAGGAGCTAGAATTTCAACTTTTGTCTTCATAACGGGTGCAAAGGTCTGATAAATAATGCTGTATAGCAAATGCAAAAGATATCTTTCTTTTAGCATGCACCGCATCAATAAACAACAATCAAATCATCCATTTAAAAGTAAAGTTTCCTGCTTCTAGCTTTTTGTTCTATTTTTATGGAACAAAGGTGTCTATGTAAAATTTAATGAAATCTCGCTTCATCCAAATATTAATTATTCTTGGTGCACTATCTATCATAGTGCTCTTTGCTACGCAGTATTTTTGGGCTGATAAATTGCAAAAATTAGAGAACAAGCAGTTCGATAAAAATGTTCAGAGTGCGCTAACCAACATTGGCAATCGACTGATCATTATGAACAAATCGAAAAGCGCTAAAATCAACTCTATTGAAAAGCCCGATTACAACAAATTTGTGGTGAAAATTAACGACCATGTTCAACCGGCTTTGTTGAAAATACTGGTGCAAAGAGAATTCAATCGCTACGATATTAAAGAGAAATACCAATTGGCGGTGTACGATTGTTTCACTGATTCTGTAGTATATACCACTGCGGCCGATAGTATCGTGAAAATAGCATCGAAAGATTCTGATGTTAAATGGGACATCAATACGCACAATTTTGGAGTGATTTTTCCCGACAGAGGAGAAGTCGTTAACGACATGAACATTTGGCTTATCGCGTCGGTGGTGCCTTTGGTGGTAATGATTTTTTTCAGCTTCGCTATTTATATCATTATTCGTCAGAAAAAATTAGATGACATTAAAACCGATTTCATCAACAATATGACACATGAATTGAAGACCCCCATATCCACCATATCACTATCCAGCGAAGTATTGATGAACCCGATAATTGCCAATTCGCCCGAAAAACAACATCGTTATGCAAAAATAATCTACGATGAAAATCAGCGCTTAAAAGGTCTTGTAGAACGCGTTTTACAAATGGCCTTTTTCGAGAAAAAAGATTTTGAATTGAAGAAAGAATCGGCAAATATGCACGACATTATTCAGCAAGCTGCCAATCGTTTTGAATTGCCCATTAAACAAAAATCGGGTAAAATTATTTTAGATTTAAACGCTCCTATTTCATCAAGTAAAATTGATGCAGCACACATGACCAACGTAATTTCAAATTTGATTGACAATGCCATTAAATATTGTAATCAATCGCCCCAAATTTATATTGCTACTTCATCTGATGAAAACCATCTTTACATTACCGTAAAAGACAATGGTATTGGTATCAGTAGAGAAGAATTAAAAAATATTTTCACCAAATTTTACCGTATTCCAACAGGAAATATTCATACCACCAAAGGTTTTGGTATTGGTTTGAATTACGTGAAATTCATAATCGACGAGCACAAAGGAAATATTTCGGTGGAAAGTAAACTGAACGAAGGAAGTACATTTTTAATTAAATTGCCCATAGTATGATAGATGTAAAAGGCAATATTTTATTAGTAGAAGATGACGAAAATTTAGGCTTTGTCATCAAAGACAATTTAGAGATGGATGGCTATCTTGTGGATTTAGCTAAGGATGGTGACGAAGGGTACAGATTATTTCATGCTTCTGTTTACGATATTTGTTTGTTAGATGTGATGCTGCCCGAAAAAGACGGATTTACCTTAGCACAAGACATAAGAAAAGTGAACCAAGAAGTGCCTATTATTTTTCTTACTGCACGTTCTCTAGATGAGGATAAAATTCGCGGTTTTCAATCGGGTGCCGATGACTATATCACCAAACCTTTTAGTGTAAGTGAATTGAGTTATAGAATAAAAGCTGTTTTGAAAAGAACCAAGTCACATGAAGGTGTGGATAGCGCAAAAGATGAATTTAAGTTAGGTGCTTTCGTATTCAATTTTCCCAATCAAACACTTACTTTAAAGGGTGTTCAGCAAACTTTAACGAAGAAGGAAGCCGATATTTTAAAGTTGCTGTGTTTGAATAAAAATCAATTGGTTTCACGAGATATGGCTTTAAAAGTAATTTGGGGAGATACCGATTATTTTAAAGGAAGAAGTATGGATGTGTTTATCACTAAATTGAGAAAATATCTAAAGGAAGATACATCTGTAGAGATTATCAATATTCATGGCACCGGATTTAAATTAACAGAGAAGTGATGTAGAGACATAAAATGTTGCGTCTCCAAAAGATTATTTCGTTAACTTTCCAACATGAATCCTCTTCAAATTTTAAGCGACTTAATTCAAATTCCTGCCTTCAGCGGCGAGGAAAATTTGCGCGTAGCCTATCTTGAAAAAGTGTTGAATGAACAAGGTATTACAACCAAAAAACACCTCAACAATTTGTGGTGCGTAAACCAGCATTTTAGCGAAGATAAATTCACCATTTTATTGAATTCGCACACCGATACCGTGAAGCCTAACAAAGGCTATACTCGGGAACCCCATAAAGCAGAAGTGATAGGCGGAAAGTTGTTTGGCTTGGGAAGTAATGATGCAGGCGGTCCGCTCATTTCTCTCATGACTGTTTTCTGCAATTTGTACAAAGAAGAATTGCCTTTCAACCTAATTTTTGCAGCTACTGCCGAAGAAGAAATTTCGGGTAAAAATGGTATTGCTGCGTTGTGGCCATCTTTGCCTAAAATAGATTTGGCCATTGTAGGCGAACCTACTAAAATGGAGCTGGCTGTTGCCGAGCGTGGTTTGATGGTGTTGGATTGTGTGGCTAAGGGTAAGGCAGGACACGCAGCCCGAAATGAAGGAATAAACGCCATTTACGAAGCATTGAAAGATATCAAATGGTTTAAAACACATCAGTTTCCAAAGGTGAGTGAAGTGCTCGGACCAGTAAAAATGAGTGTGACAGTGATTGAAGCTGGTAGTCAGCACAACGTGGTTCCAGCAGAATGCAAATTCGTTGTAGATGTTCGTGTGCCCGATACTTATGCAAATGAGGAATTACTTCAACTCATTAAAGAAAGTGTATTGTGCGAAGTAAATGCACGTTCTACGCGATTGAATTCATCGGGCTTGCCAGCAGGACACCCTTTGTTCTCTGTTGCCCAACAACTGAATATTGCAACCTACGGTTCACCTACCACCAGCGATCAATCTTTAATGCCTTGCATTAGTGTGAAGATTGGTCCGGGCGACAGCGCCCGCTCTCACATGGCCGACGAATATATTTTTGTAGAAGAATTGCAAAAAGCACCGGCAAGATATAAAGAGATATTGTTGGCTTTGGGGAAGATGATATAAGATGAATGCATCTGAAAAATACATCGAAGATGCTCCCGAAAAGTATCGTGAAACATTGTATGTGTTACGCGAAATCATTTTAAATTCTTCTCCATTTATCGAAGAAAAAATAGCTTACACCGTTCCATTTTTCAAGCATTATGGTATGTTGTGTTACATCGCACACGGCAAGCGCGGAGTGGAAGTTGGCTTTTGGCGAAGAAATGAATTATCGAATGAACAAGGCGCATTAAGCAACGACGAAAGAAAAATTGTTCGTTCTTTGGTTTACCAAAAAGTGGATGATATTGATGAGCAAATATTGATGGAGATTTTGCAAGAAGCAATGATGTTGAATGAGGAGAGGTTTAAGGCGAAGAAGAAATAATTTCAATAAGAATTCTCAAAAAACACTTTATACTCCTCCACATTTTTATCCTTAAACAACTTCGCGTAATTGCTTACAGAAATAGGGAAATATTTATTTCCTGCATTGGGATATTTACTAAATACTTTTTCGGGAATGGTGGAGTAGAAATCGATGGCTTTATTTGCTTTGGCAAATGATTTAACGATGATTACTTTTTCGCTTTCACTCCAAATTACCGTTTGCATTTGCAGTTTATCAGCGCCGTAGTATTTGGTAGAAAAATCGGAAAGAGATTTTTGTAAATCAGCAATGTTGTTGTCTTTTTCGTTCACGATAAGCACAAAGTAAAATGCTTCCTCTTTCACTTCAAATCCTTCCTTTTTTTCTTCTACAACAAGCGCCGATTTTTGGTCGTCTTTGTTTAAAATGTCATTGGCAGAAGTCGCTGCATCAGAACCCGGATAATTTGCTTTTACTTTTGTTAAAGCCTCGGTAAACGCTGCTGGTCCGCTAGTTTTACCAACACTAAAGGCATTTAATAATGCCAGTTGAGGAGTAATGGCTCCTTTAGGATTTTCATTAATTAAGCTTGCGGTTTGTTCTTTTACCAAGGCATAATTTCCTTTTTTGTATTCATTAAACAAGTGCTCGTATTGTGCGCTTAATGCTTTTTCTTTTTCTTCATCTTCTTTTGCCGCATTTGGGTTATTGATGAGACGCAAATATTCGCTTGATGGATATTTCGTTTCAATTAAATTTTTGTAGTAATTGGCTCTGCTGGTATTTCCTGTCGATAAATTCATTCGGTAAAGCAGGTAGTATGATTTCAGTTCATTTTTGTTGTTCGGCAATTTACTGTTCATTTCTTCAAAAGTGACGATAGATGATTTATCGTCTTCCATTTTGTCCTTGTACAAAGTACCTAAGGTGAAATAAGCGTCGCCTAGTTTCTCTTCAGATGCAGCGATTTCTTTCTCTGTTTTTGGAATATCCTTTAAGTAGTACTCTCTTGTTCTTTTGGCATCGGCAGTAGCTTCGGCGATGGTGGCCACTGTTGTTTCTTCCTCAGCACCAAAGGCTGCGCTGCTTTTGTTTTTTCGTCTCCAGTTGTCTTCTAATTTACGTTGTCCCCATAGGGCTGCAAATTTTGCTTTTCCGGCGCTTACCAACGACGGATTGTAGAAATACCATTTGCCACTTTGGTCGCTTTGTAAAGTGTTGTTTTGTTTGGTGGCCGCATCGGCATTAAGCAATTCTTGTTCTTTGCGTTGGTCTTCTTCTTCAATAAAGCGGGCAATGGTTTTATCAATCTTTTTTAAACGCGCTTCTTCGGGCATTTTGGCTAAGGTAAGTAAGCTATCTTGTGTATTGATGATTTCAATTTGAACCACTAAATCTTTGAGGTTGTTCTTTTTGATTTCGGTAGGCTCGTAAAGTGCATCTTCTGCGGGCATCACGGTAAGTGAACTGTCGTAATAAGAAGCTGCACCTAAATAATCTGATTTTTTAAAGTTGATTTCTGCAACAGCCAAAAAAGCCAGAGCTTTTTGTTTTCTGTTTTTTACGCTTTTGTTGGCAGCCAATAGATAGTATTCGGTGGCTTTAACCTCATCGCCATTTTGATGATAGATTTGAGCAACGGTGTAATAAATTTGATCGAGGTATTCTTTGTTCTTTTCTTCTTTTGCCATCTTTAGCAACGAACGCGCAAAATCATCTGATTTGTTACCAGCACTTTGCGCTTTTGTCATTTCTATTACAGCGCTAAACTGCATATCGTAATTACTAACGCCGCTTGTTACTTTTTTGTAAGCTGCAATGGCTTCTGTTTTATTGCCTTCTCTAGTTTGCAATTGCGCTAAAACATAATACCATCTTGTTTTTAATTTCTTTTTGGCTTTAAAGGTTAGCGCTTCATTCAATGCTTTAATGGCTTCTTTATTGTCGTTGGTTTTAATGAAGTACTGTGCTTTTGCGACTAAATAGTAGCCTTTTTTCTTCTTTGGAACTTCTGTATCGTTATCAAGTTTATCTATGATTTTTCTTGCTTCTTCGTATTTCTCATCGGCAACATAAGCGCGCATCAACCAAATTAAGGCATCGTATTTTATCTTTTTCTTGTCGTATTCTTTGGCAATGTATTCAAAGGTGTTGGCGGCATTGCTGAATTCTCTTTTGTAGAAATACGATTTGCCTAGAAGGAGATAACAATCGTCGATAAAAGGATTCACTTCTCTTTCTTCAGTTTTGCCGTCTTTTTTGTTTTTCAATTTAAAGCGCATACTGTGGCGATCTATGCCTTTTGATGCTTTTTGAATACTAATGTCTAACAGAGAAGCTACTTCTTTTGAGGAGCTTTCGTCGCCATCGGGAAAAACAGAAATGATGTTTTGATATTCATCGACCGTACCGGTGTATAGCTTTTGTTCCGACTCTTTTAGTTTTTCATTACCATTGAAGAAAACGTTGTAGCGTGTGGTAAGTGCATGGTAGCCTTTATTCACTAAAGAATTGCGCTCTTTGCTGCAACTTGCCAAAAAGAGAATCAAAAGAATACTATAAAATTTTATGCTTTTCAATGAGGTATAAACTAAAAACGAGTAAAAATATTTTAATTTTCTCTATTATTGAAGATAAATAAATCAGCAATTGAAAAAACCGGTAACCGTTAAAAGTAAGAAAATACTGGGGATAATTAAGAAACAGCACGTTTTGCTGGTTCATGAAGAATCTCAAACGGGCACTGCTGTGCTCTTTTTTAAGTCGCGTTTGGTAAGTATTGTCTTGGTTTCTCTGGCTATTTTTCTAGTGATCTTTGCCTTGGCTTTTGTTATTTTGGCTTATACTCCTGTGCAGCAATATGTGCCCGGCTTTTTAAGCGATCACCAAAAAGAAATATTGCTAGATGATGCCCGTAAGACCGACGCTTTAGAAGAAGAGCTTAAGGGTAAGGAGGTGTATTATTCACATTTAGATTCGTTGATAGAAGAGTGGATTCCAAAGAACGATACTTTAAAAGGAGAGGTAAATGCGGCCAATATTTCGGTGCTGATGCCCGCCGAAGAGCAAATGAAAGCCATTAAAAACTTTTACTTCTATGCTCCGCTTCACGGCTTAATTTCTAAGCATTTCAATTATCAGGAAAAGCATTACGGAGTGGATATTGTATCGAAAAAAAACGAAGCGGTGAAAGCTACTTTAAATGGAAGAATAATATTGTCCACTTGGTCGGCAGAAACAGGAAATACTATTGTTTTACAACATTCAAACAATTTAATTTCGGTGTACAAACATTGCTCGGCCATGCTTAAAAAGGAAGGACAGTTTTGCAAGGCAGGCGAGGTAATCGCCATTATTGGTAATACGGGTGAAGATTCTTCGGGTCCGCATTTGCATTTTGAATTGTGGTTGAATGGAACGCCGTTGAATCCGGCGTCACATATGAGTTTTTAATGTTAAGCACGCAAATATTTTACTTGTTGTTTATTGCTGTTACGTGGTTTGGTAGCTATTCGTATGTGCAGAAGCAGATTATGCCGATACCTAAATTGCAAAGTATTTTTAAGGTGCAATGGCAAAAAACAGTAGCGACGTATTTGCTGTCATTAATTTTAGCACTGGCGATTACTCAGTTGGCGATTTATAGCACGAAGTTTTTTTAAGTAAAGGACAATAGTTCCTTCGGGGTACCTCAGGATGACAAACTGGGTAAGAGCTACCTTTAAGAGTGGTTGTCATCCTGAGGTACCCCGAAGGAACTATTGTCCTATACGTTAATTTAAGGCGCTATTGTCTCAGGAATGGAATCTATTATAATATTCTCCGCTCCCACCGAATCAATTTCTACCACCACAGTATCCATTTTTGGAGCTTTCATTCTGCAGTTGTGTGGCACATCAATAGGGAAAGGCTCTTTAGGGAAAGGAGTAGGTTTTAGTTTGCTTTTCTTATCGGCAAATGCTTTTTGCATAAACAAACCAAAAATTGGCAAGGCGGTTTTCATACCTTCACCCGTTGCCGAGTTTTTAAAGTGTACACAACGGTCTTCCGCACCCACCCAAGTTCCACCAATCAATCCGGTGGTTACACCAACATACCAACCATCGGAATAGTTGTTTGAAGTCCCGGTTTTACCGCCCATTTGTGCGTTGTTGCCAAACAGAGCATATTGAAATAAAGCTTGCGATGTACCATTGTATTCTTCCACAGTTCCTCTTAGCATATACGACATCAACCAAGCGGTTTCCTCTGTTAATGCTCTTTCTTGGGTAGAATTGAATCGTGCTATTTCTTCTCCTTTTTGATTCACGATGTGTGTAACCAAAATAGGTTTAATTCTAAATCCGCCGTTGATGAAAGTCGCGTATGCAGTGGTTAATTCCAAGAGGTTAACATCATTGGTTCCTAAACCGATAGAAGGTACTGCCATTAACGGACTCTCAATTCCGCATTTTTTGGCGGTTTGGGCAACGTTATCCGGACCGCATTGTAGGGTTAATTGCACCGCTATGCTGTTAATAGAATTAGCCATGGCTCTGCGCAATGTAAGCGTATCGCCCGAGAAATGTCGGCTTGCATTTTTAGGTTCCCAAACGTGATGCACACCATCTTCATCGTATTCGTGACGAACATAGCGGTCTATTCTTGTATCACATGGTCCGTTGCCTTGCTCGAAAGCTGTTGCATAAACAAAAGGCTTAAAGGTAGAACCCGGCTGACGTTTAGATTGTGTGATATGGTCGAATTTCATGATTTTGTAGTTCCAGCCACCCACCCATGTTTTGATGTGTCCGTTTTTCGGGTCGAGAGTGAAGAAACCACAACGCAACATTTTTTTGTAATGCGCCAATGAATCGTAAGAACTCATCATCTTTTTGGTGAAGCCAGCATCGTGTGTAAATATTTCGCAAAGGTGAGGTTTGCGTAAGAAATATTGAATGGTATCTTCATTGTCTTCCCAGCGTTTTTTAAGTGCACGATACACATCTGTTTGTTTGATAGCATTTTCTAAATAGCCTGGTATCTCTTGTTTTTTGGCATCAACCCAAGGATTTTGACCAGCCCATTGCGCATCAAATTTACCTTGTAATGATTTCATGTGTTCTTGAACTGCTTCTTGCGCGTGCATTTGCAAATTCAAATCAATGGTGGTGTAAATTTTTAATCCGTCGCTGTAAATATCATAACCGTTATCGCTACACCATTCTTCTAGTTCGCGCGCAACTGCGGCACGAACGTAGGGTACTTTGCAATCTTCTGGGTTTTCAACGTGATAATCTAGAGTAATAGGTTTGTCAATGGCTTTAGCGTATTCTTTATCGGTAATTACGCCATGTTTTTTCATCAACGATAAAACAACATTTCTTCTTTCCAAAGATTTTTCGGGATGTAAAACCGGATTGTAAGTAGTGGTAGCTTTAAGCATACCAATTAAAACAGCCGATTCATCGGCCGTTAAATCTTTTGGTTTTTTATTGAAATAGGTTTTAGCGGCAGTATTGATACCAAAGGCATTGCTGCCAAAATCTACTGTGTTCATGTACAACAACAAGATTTCTTCTTTGCTGTAATTTTCTTCCAAACGTTTGGCCACCATCCATTCTTTAACCTTCACATTCACAGTGCTAATGCCTGGAATGTAGCTCAATAAACCTTTGTTTACTTTACGCATTTTAAAGATATTTTTGGCCAGCTGCATGGTAATGGTACTACTACCTCTTTTATCTCCTTTGATCATGTACCACAAAATGGCAATATTGGCTTTCCAGTCGATGCCGGTGTGCTCGTAAAAACGCACATCTTCGGTAGCTACCAAACCTTTGTGAAAAAGCGGATTGATGTCCTTATATCCTACAGAAGAGCGATTTTCACGAAAAAACTTGCCAATAACCTGACCGTCTTCAGCATAAATAACAGATGCAACAGGCAACTTAGGGTCTTTCAATTCTTTCACCGAAGGCATATTTCCCATTAACCATAGGAAATTGTGTTGAACAACTAAGTATAGAAATATGATGGTGAGAATAGGGTAGCGATAGCGTTTTTTCTTCCAAAGATAGATTCCGGCACTTTTAACTTTCTCCCAAATTTTCTTCATGATGATTATTTAAGTAATCCAAGGGCAATGTAAGCCATAAGTCCCATACCCGTTTCTAAAGCACTTTCGTCGATATCGAAAGTAGAAGTATGTATGCCCGAAGTAATTCCTTTGTTGGCATTTCTAACGCCTAAGCGGTAGAAACAAGAAGGCATTACTTGCGAGTAAAAGGCAAAATCTTCAGAGGTCATTCTTAGGTCTAATTCCTCCACGTTTTCTTTGCCCAAATAGTCATCGGCCAAAGCCCATGATTTAACGGTAGTATTTTCTTCGTTTACCAAGAAAGGATATCCTTTTTGAATGTCGAAATCAACGCTGCCACCCATTCCTTCAGCCACGCTATTGGCCAATTTAAACATGATATCGTGCGCTTTCACCCTCCATTCTTCGTCCATTGTTCTGAATGTTCCTTCCATCTTTACAATATCGGGCACCACATTGGTAACGCCCAAACCTTCAATTCTTCCGAAAGAAAGAACAGATGGAATGATAGGAGAATTATGGCGACTCACTACTTGCTGCATGGCAACAATCATGTGAGAAGCAATTAAAATAGGGTCGATATTGTTGTGAGGCATAGCGCCGTGTCCGCCTTTACCTTTAACAGTAACATAAATTTCATCGCAGCTTGCCATGTACATTCCTCGGCGAAAACCTACTTTTCCAGCATCCATAGAAGGGAAGACATGCTGCCCAATAATCAATTCTGCATCGGGATTTTTAAGTGCTCCTTCTTTAATCATTAAGGAAGCACCGCCCGGCAATACTTCTTCACCTGGCTGAAAAATCAACTTCACGGTACCTTCAAACTGATCTTTTAGCGCATTCAATATTTTTGCTGTACCCAACAACGAAGAGGTGTGCACATCGTGTCCGCAAGCATGCATTACCCCAGGATTTGTTGAGCAATACGATACTTCATTCTCTTCTAAAATAGGAAGAGCGTCCATATCGGCGCGCAATGCAATTACTTTTTTACTCGGATTTTTACCTTCAATATGCGCCACAATTCCTGTTTCTACGTAACCTGCAGTAAAAGGAATGCCATTGTCTGTAAGGAATTGCTGAATGTATTTAGATGTTTTGTATTCTTTAAAAGACAACTCTGGATTGGCGTGCAAATACCTACGCACCTGAATAATATCTTTCAGGTAATCTTTTGCTAAACCGTGTACTTTGTCTTTCATTAGGGGCAAAGATATAAAAATTAGGTTAGGGCAGAAAGGGCTTTGTGAAATGTAAAAAGCACTAAAAAATGATTTTCAGTTTTTAGCGGTACTGATTAATATTACGTCGATTTACTTGACAAGGGGCTAAAAAAAAAAGTAAATTCTACTACTTGCACTACTACTGCTATGGCGTCAACACATTTATTTGAATTAATTCACTCTCTTTCTCCTACTGAGAAAGGGTAAATTAAAAAAACCGCTTTTTCATCCTCAAACGGTGAAGAGAAATCGTACATATTGTTGTTCGATGCTCTCGCCAATCAAGAGGTGTATGATGAAGACAAAATCATCAAGAAGTTTAAGGGCGCAGCATTCATCAAAAATTTATCGAAAAGCAAGAATCATCTGTACCATGTTATTTTAAAGCGATTAGCACAATACCACGAAGAAAATATCATTGAGATTAAAATTAAGGGTTTAGTGAATCAGGCTACCATTTTGTATAAGAAAGGATTGTACGAACATGCAGTGATTCACTACGAAAAGGCCTTGCGTTTAGCTTTAGACGCAGAAGAATTGGAAGTGGCCTTAGAAATTTATACCTGTCTTTTAGACATCTACTTTGTGGGAAGTATGGGCATAAAATTTCCTTATGAAGAGGAAATGAAAGTGCTTTCAAAAAAACTGAACAATGAACATTTGATAGCGCAACTGCACACCAAAATTGCAGAGAAAATGTTCTCCGACGATTTTAATTCTGAGCCAGAACAGGTGCAAAGTATTCACGATATTTTGAATGCGCCTTTGCTTCAAAAAATTAACGATAACGATAGTTTTTTTGCACAGTGGGGCAAGATGTGCATTCATACCCACAGCTACTATCTGCTAAGTCAGCATGAAGATGCCGATGCTATGAAAGCAAAGCAACTGGAGTTTTTGCGTACCCACCCAGCCATGACCAGTAAAACGCCCATGCGCTATGTAAAACATTTGGCCAACATGATCAATGGCAAATTAAATACTTGCCATTATGATGACATTCCTTCTCTTTTAGAAGAATTGAAAAACTTTCAAAGCAACGAAAATTTGTTAGAGCATATTAAACCTTTACAGCTCTCGGTATATTAGATTCAATCGTTGTCTTTATATACTCAAATTAATCAACTCGACAAGGCTTATGCTCTCTTAGATGAAAGTATATTGTGGTTCGAAAAGAATGAACATTTGGTATCAGACTACTTTAAAATCATCTTTTACGACTCAGTTTTCTTAGTGTATTTTATGAAAGGTGAGTTTAAAAAATGCATTCCTTGGATGAATAAAATAGCACATTCGAAAACGCCTTTCAGAAAAGAGTTGCGCTTGAGTTTAAAACTAAATTTATTGCTGTTACATTTTGAGCTTAAGAATTACGAATTGATTAGCTATCAAATCAAATCGTTGTACCGTGAAATACTAAAACAAGAAAACAATCAAGAATCAACAAAATACATTCTACGCTGGTTTCAAGATTGTTTGAAAGACGCTAATAACGAAGCGTCACTTAAGAAATCAGCTGAGGAAATTAAATATCGTTTGCATAAAATGACTGAAAGTGGCGAGTGGAAACTGCTACTAGAAATGCGCTTATTTCACGCATGGTTGGAATCGAAAATCAATAAAAAGTCGGTTGCTGAAAACTACGCTAAAGAATATTTATTAGAATTAGCAGAACCAATCTAAAGAGATACTAAACAAAAAAGTCCTACCGATTTCACTCGAAAGGACTTCTGCTCTCCCTCTTGGACTTGAAGCCTAAGAGGAAATGCTGTAATATTAAGTCATTTAGAACTATCAACTTTTAGGGACACCTAATTTGTCACCTAATTCTTAAAAAGAACCATATAGCAAATATACAGTTTTCAGTTTTTGAACACTAAAATTCCTCTACAAATTAAAGCCTGTATGGAGAAATATATTTGACTTCTCCTTACTAAAGTATTTTCATCGTTATCATCAATTGGATAAATTCCTGAATATATCCATTCATTGTATGAGTACCTGAACCATCTGCGCGTACAGATATTTTCACTCCGTTTTAAGGGATTATTCCGATTTTTATTGCAAAATAATCTTTTTTACTTCAACCAAATTACCTGAACCGTCTATAATATTAACAAAATAAGTTCCAGTACTAAATGTATTAAGGTTAACTGAATATGACGGCTGACTGATTGTTTGTTGGTAAACCTCTTGATTCAATGTATTCAAAATTTTAATTTGGTAGCCATTGCTAGTTGAGTTGGCAATAGAAATATTTAACTGGTCATTAGTAGGGTTCGGGAAAATCTTAATGTTATTGGAATAACTAATAGGATTGAATCCTGTTACATTCAGATTGATGACTAATGTATCCGTAACCGTCAAGTTTTGTAAGCATAGACTTTCATTGTACAATGCGGTTACTTCATTAGCGGTTATTGCTCGGTCATAAATTCGATAATCATCAAGCGTTCCATCAAAATGCCCACCAGCTGGCCACACTTGGTGCGCACCAATAAATAAATCTGTACCATTGGTAATTGGAGCCATTGCGCTACCTGATTGACTACCAGTTTGAGATACTAGTACATTGTCAATGTAAATTTTGAATTGTGAAGCCATTACAGAGCCAGCAGCCCCATCGTAAACGCCAACAACATGATGCCAGCTTCCATCGCGATATGTTCCATCTGTCATTTGGCCAATTGATTTTGCAGGACCATCATTGTTGAAAAGAACTCTTCCATCATAAAACCCGCCTGTTATTGAGTGAAGATGTATTGTTAAACCATCTTGATTGTTTAACCCGCGTCCGCTAATTATTATACCGCCATAAGTGGTTTTAAACCAAGCAGAAATAGTATAAGAAGTCACATTGGTTTGTTGCAGACTTACTTGAATGGTGTCGTTGCCGTCAAACTGATAAGCATGATTGGGTCTTCCAAATCTGTCTGCTGTAAGTACTGCCCCTTTAACAGTTCCGTTGTGTCCGTTACCTGAGTTGTCACTAGCATTTCCCGTAAACGACCAATAAGCCACCAATCCATTAGTTGGTATTTGAGCAATTGATGTCATTGCCAAAACCATTAGTAAAAAAGTAAACGTTTTTTTCATAACTGATTTTTAAAGTTTTGGGAAATATAAGGAAAAATCTCCATATATGGAGAAAACAATTCTTTTGCATCTCTCCATTTTAGGAGAATGAAAAAATCTCTAAAGACAAGTCAATCTAAGAAGCCACGACGAATACTAAAGTCTGATGAGAGAAACGATTTCAACAAAAAAATAGGTGACTATATTCGTGAGAAGCGAGAAGAAGCGAAATTAACACAAACCCAATTAGCGGATAAACTTTATGATGGTCAAATGGAACCCAAAGGAGTATGGAAAATAGAAAATGGCTTGTACACCCCTAATCTTTATGTTATTGCGGAAATAGCAAAGGTTTTTAATCTTTCGTTATCAGAATTCCTAAAAGATTTCAAGTATTAACACCTCATTATACTTCCCTTTTTACCCTTACCGCCTCCTTTAAGCCCCCCTATATCAAATAGCTAAAACAAAAAAACAAGCGCAATTACCGCGTTTATTACTATGTGCTACCATGCAGCACAATATTCAAAGGCATTTATGTCCGAATCGCCAGCAATTTTTTCGGTTTTCAATTTCACTTGTGTCATTTGACACATATCATAAATAAAGAAATTTTACTCGGAGAAGTCCCATTTGACACACTTTCACCTTTTGGTCAGTATTTATATTCAAATAACAACTTGTATTACCGAAGGTGCGTCCAGATGAAAGCATACATGACAACAAAAGAATTTCTTGCGAAAGCAAATACCAGCAGGTCATCATTAATCAGATTAACAAAAGATTTAATGAAGAAAAAAGCTGAATGGAAAATAACTTATATCAAAGAAACAGCTAAAGGAAACTTGTTTCACCACTCATTACTTTCTCAATTCATTCCCGAATGGTGTTTAAATAAGTTAGTCGAATACGAAGAACATTTTGATGACATGAGAAATTTAGTAGCTGTATTGGAAGACTCCAATTCATTGCCATATATATTATATAAGATGAAATGGGATAGTTTCATTACGGTTGCTTATGCCAAAACTTATAAGCCGGAAAGATGCTTTATCATGATGTCAGAAGTCGCCAACATACTAGAAGAAAAATGCGGGAAGGGAATCGAATTCCGTATGTTTTTTACTACAGAATCATTTTCCCATCGGGAAGGACACCACAATCATTTTTTCCTTCGGGTAGGAAACCATGAAAGAAGAGAATACGCATTAGATTTTATCAAGGATTACTTTGCTGGTGACCGAGTAGATATTAAATCATACGACCAAGAAAAAGCTGGCCTATTTTATATTGCCAAAAGTGGTTTGCAGGGAACCGAATGGGACATAAGAGGGAATAACTTAGGTAATGCCCAAACCAAATGAAAAAGGTAATACTAACCAAAAAGCAAATCTTAATGGTAATTAATGCTATGAAATCCGGTGAAATCAAAGTCCCAATTTATATGAGCGGAGCTACTTTTAATGCTGTTTTCAATACTAAAAGCAACAAAATGTTGTGTCCGCCGCAGGCGGATCACAACACCGTTTATTGATTATATCTCTGCAAAATCAAATAGCGTTAAAATAGTATTCAATTGATTTTCGAGAATAATACCAAGCACCATTTAGCTTCTTTGATTTAATTTTTTGATTAACTCTTAAAGACTTTAGCGTGTTCGCGGAGCAACTTAAAATCTCACGAGCTTCACCACCTTTTACCCATTCCTTATTATTAGTTTGTGTTTTTTCGGACAACATTTGTCCGATTTCGTGTAAGAGTTCTGTTTTTAAACTGCGGATGATTAATTGTAAATCGTCATGTGATACTAAATTTAGGTTCATTATTCATGTTGTTTAACCTATTGTTATTGTGGGTGGCTATGAAGCCAGTTTTATGATTTTAATTTTTTTGGAGAGGGCTTTTCCTTTTTTCAATTTCTTTTCAAGTTGCGCCATATCATTTTGAATTTTGGCATTACCAATTTTGGCATATATTTTTGTTGTCTTTAAATCCCTATGTGACAAAATTTCGCTTACTGTTTCAATAGGGACGCCATTTGCTAAAGCAACAGTTGTCGCAAATTTGTGACGTGCTGCGTGGTAACTTATTTCTTTGTTGATACCACATAAAGCTGCGATTTTCTTTAAATAATCATTGGTGGTTTGGTGACTATAAATTGGAAATATTTTATTCTTTTCGATAGAAATAGGGTGATTTTTATACTTCTCTACAATTCGTTTTGCTTCAGGGAGTAATGGCAAATTAATCTTCTCGTCTGTTTTTTTTCGATTGGTTACAATCCAGTATTTACCATCAATTCCACGTATTATTTCACTACTTTGAAGTTTACTAACATCTGCGAATGCTAATGCTGTATAGCACGAAAACACGAATACATCACGAACAAGCGAAAGGCTTGGATTACTCAAATTTTCTTGTTCTAATTTTAGTAACTCTTCAGAATTTAAAAAAGGACGTTGGGTGTCTTTGAAAACACCATTCCAATGTTCTGACAAATTATTGTTGAGCCATTTATTTCTATACGCCATACTAAGTATTTTCTTTAAGGCTTTACAATACCCTATGGCAGTGTTAAACTGGTGTTTGTATTCTGTTCTTAAAAAGTATTCAAAATCGCCAATGATAGTTGTAGAAAGGTCATTTAAAGCAATATCCTTAGTAAGGAAACGAAAAGAAATAAAGGCTTTAAGCATACGCAAGGCTATTTCATGTTTTTCAAGTCGTGATTCGGAAACCTTGCCAATGCTTACCTGTTCTTTGAAATCTTTATTATGTAATTCGTATGCTTCTATTAAGGTATATTGTTTTTCACCAATGCCTTTTAGCAGATTTACAATCATTTCGGGAGTAGCCGTTTTTCCAGCCAATTGTAAAGTATTATAATGCTTTCGCACCTCATTAGATTTACTAGACAAAAAGCAATTCAATATTTGAGCCTCTTCTTTATTGCCTTTAGCTTTTTGGGCTTTAGAATCCCACTGAGAAGGTAAAATCCATTGTTTAGTACTTAGGTCTGAACGATTGCCGTTAATTGTTATGCGCAAATAGATAGGCGTTGCGCCCGTTTGTCTGTTCTTCTTCGCACCGCGAAGGTAAAATAAGGTTGAAACCATTCTTTGAAACCATTTTTTTTCTTTGTTATTGTTTTTCATTAGTATAAACAATTTAAAATTAATAATCAAGTGCCTGTTGCAGATTTCTTGGAGAAATAGAAGAAAATAGGTGTCCCTGTTTTGCTGGGTTAATAAGGACACCGAAAAGGCACCCTACTTTTGATAGTTTTTGATGTTTTTTGCTGGGGTATTAAAACAAAAAACCGTGCAACCTTCTATTGTTGCACGGCTTTGACCACATTTGCTCTCTGGTCTTGCTCTCCCTCTTGGACTTGAACCAAGGACCCTCTGATTAACAGTCAGATGCTCTAACCAGCTGAGCTAAGGAAGAATGGTTTTCCGAAAAACGGAGTGCAATAATAGTTCAAAGTTTGGAATTATGCAATATATTAGCGCCTACAAACGCAAAAAAAATTTATCATGAGCTTAGTTATCGTTGGAACAGTAGCATTTGACGCTATAGAAACCCCTTTTGGAAAAACAGACAAAATCGTTGGTGGATCAGCTACTTACGTGGGTTTGTCGGCTGCAAAACTCGGACAAAAACCAAAATTAATTGCAGTGGTTGGAGATGATTTTCCGAAGACTGCCATTGATATGTTGAAGCAAAATAATTTCGATTTAGAAGGTTTAGAAATCAAAAAAGGAGAAAAAACTTTCTTCTGGTCGGGTAAATATCATTTCGACATGAACTCTCGCGATACTTTGGTTACTGAATTAAATGTGTTGGCTGGTTTCGACCCTGAAATGCCCGCTTCTTACCAAGATTGCGAATACTTAATGTTGGGAAATTTAGCTCCTGCCATTCAACAAAAAGTGATTAAAAGCATGACTAAGCGTCCGAAATTAATCGTTATGGATACCATGAACTTTTGGATGGACATCGCATTAGAAGAGTTGAAACAAACTATTTCTATGGTAGATGTGGTTACAGTAAACGACGAAGAAGCGCGCCAATTAACAGGCGAATATTCATTGATTAATGCGGCACACAAAATATTAACCATGGGTCCTAAATACCTTATCATTAAAAAAGGTGAGCACGGCGCATTATTGTTCGATAAAGAAAGAATGTTCTTCGCTCCTGCCCTTCCATTGGCCGATGTAGTTGACCCTACTGGTGCTGGTGATACTTTTGCTGGTGGATTCATTGGCTATATCGCTAAAACGGGTGATATTTCTTTCGATAATTTCAAACGTGCCGTAATTCACGGTTCGGCTTTGGCGTCTTTCTGTGTGCAAGATTTTGGAACTAAAAGAATGGAAACGTTAACTTACAGTGAAGTTCGCGATAGAATAGATAAGTTTGTGAGCCTAACAAGATTTGAATTAGAAGCAGTAGCTTATTAATCAAGAATCATAAAATGAAAAGCCCCAAGTATTAAAATACTTGGGGCTTTTTCTATTTTAGCAAGATGATGAACATTAGCCTTGAAGAAAAAACATTAGAACTAAAATTCACTTGGAAGATAGCACGCAACGCATCTGATTTTAAAAGGAATTTTTTTGTAAAAGTAAGCGATGGCGACTATCACGCTATGGGAGAAGCAGCGCCCAACGTGCGCTACGGAGAAAGTGCCGAATTAATTATTACCCAATTTCAAGAACTTATGAGCGCTGGCTTATCTGCTATTAAAAATGTGGAAATGCTGCATGCTCTCTTTCAAAAAATTACAACATGCAATTCTTTACGCTTTGGTATCGAATCGGCTTTCGTTAATTATTGGAGTAAAAATGAAGTTGAACAATACTTGGCCATTCCTAAAGCCAAAGAAATATTTACGGCCTTTACCATGCCTATTATGCCCATTGGGGAAATGTGCGATTTTTATAAAAAGCACGATTTGCAGCGTTTCAAATATGTAAAACTTAAAATCAATGCCGAAAATGGTGTAGATGCCTTGAAAGAAATCTCTAAAGTATCCAAACAAGAAATCATGATTGATGGAAATGAGGCATTTCAAAATCCCGACGAAGTACTTAAATACATTGAATTCATTGAGAAATACCCTATCGCCTTTTTAGAACAGCCCATGCCTTCATCAAAAGTTGAGGAATACAAGCAGCTAAAACCCAAAAGCTCCGTCTTGTTGATGGGCGACGAATCTATAACCGATAACCCCGATATGGATTCCATTGCACAACAGTTTCACGGTGTAAACATGAAATTACAGAAAGCAGGAGGTTATATCAATGGTTTGCGCATTATTAATGAGGCTAGAAAAAGAAATTTAAAAACCATGATAGGTTGTATGGTAGAAACAAGTATGGGTATTGGCAGCGCGATGCACCTTTGCGCGAATATTGATTTTATTGACCTCGACGGATTTTTAATTTTAAAAGAAGAACCATTTCAGCGCATTAAAGAGCGTAATGGAAATTTATCTTTCCAATAGAAGTAACTATTTCAATTTTTGTAGCTCTTAGCTATAAGAACAAAAAAATATACTATGAAAACGAAAATAAAAGTATTGCTTCTCTTCATCTTTATTGGCTTAGGGGTGAATGCTCAAAAAAACATCATAAAAATGCATACAGGAAACTTCTTTCCATCGCGTTTTAAATTCCAATACGAAAGAAAATTAAGCGAGAAATTAAGCGCTGGCGCAATTGGCTCTTTTTTCATGAACAACTACTTGGGTTATCGCATTGAGCCTTATGCAAGATTTTATTTGGGATCGAAATCAACCAGCTTCAACGGCGTATTTTTTCAATTGAAAGGACATTATACCTATGTAACCGATAAGAGTCCGGAAAGAGAAATCATCGATGAATACGGCTCATCAATGTGCTTGGGTTATGAAGCGGTGAGCTCGTCTTCGGGCTTAACTTTCGACTTTTTTATTGGTCCGCGATTCTCGCAACTAGCCTACAAATCTATTTCTGAATCAACAGAATTATTCAAGATCCTTTACTGCTTACCTGTAGATATGGGTATTTCGGTAGGTTATGCATTTTAATTCCTGCATCTGTAACTTATCATCGAGAAAACGCTCTTACAGTTAAACAAGAATGCATGAAAAATTTAAAATTCAACTTTCTGCTATCATTTTTCTTGCTGCTAATAAGCGCGTCAAATGGGCAATTTAAGCTTGATATATTTGGCGGCGCTGCTCTACCAGGAAAAGAATTAAGTCAATTGAATTTTCCTAAAATTGGGGCAGGCTACAGAGTGGGTTTACATTACAGTTTTTTTAGTGAACATAAACTGCGCTTAGATGCTGGAATCGACTTTAATTATATTGTATGCGGAGATAAAAAATACCGATTTGGTGGAGACAAAGATTACTTTTACAACTTGGCATTAACTGCAAATGCAGATGCCCGACTGGTGCTAAACACAAAAACAATTAAACCATATATTGGTGTGGGTTATGGGGCTTTAGGTACATCAGTAAACGAGAAATTCTACAATTCCAAAACCGCAAACACAACTACAAGTGAGGTGATTACCAACATCACTACTTGGAACAACACCATAGCTGTTGGGTTTCTTATAGAATTAACCGAAGATGTAGAGTTAGATTTTGGCATTACGCATTTCAATGGAGGTAAAAATAGATTTGTTGATTTCGATTCGGTAAAAACCGACAACAACTATGTGTACATAACTCCTAAAACATCATCTATTTTCGATTTGTATTTTCTACACCTTGGTTTTATTTTCACGTTGCATCGCGATTACAACGGTTCAAGTAACTTTCAAGGCGGAAGCTCGATACGAAGTAGTGTTGGCAGTATAAATACGGGGAAAAGTCACAGATACAGAGGGCCACAAAGATAATATTGATTATAAACGTTCTTTAAATCGGCATTTTTAAGTTTTCATTTGTAAATTGCAGCATGAAAGTGAAATCGAAGTAAATTGGACACCAGTAAGTATAACGACATTGTTAAAGAATATACAGCGCCACTGTATAAATTCTTGTACAAATCAGTGCGTGATAAAGATGCGGTTAAAGATTTATTGCAAGACACTTTTGTCAAATTGTGGGAACACAAAGACAATGTTCAAATTGAAAAGGTGAAATCGTGGCTATTTACTACGGCTTACCATTTTATGCTGAAATACTTAGAAAAGGATAAGCGCAATGTTCGCCAAGAGGAAGAAGTGGTGATACCCACAGCGCCCAACACCAATTATGAAGCAAAAGAATTGGTAGATATATTAATTAAAAAATTACCCGAAATACAACGCTCAATATTGTTGTTAAGGGATATGGAAGGATACGACTATAAAGAGATTGGAGAAATACTTAAATTGAATGAATCGCAGGTGAAAGTTTATCTTTTTCGTGCGCGACAAAAACTAAGAGACGAACTAAAAGCAATGAATGTAGATATATGATGCAGGAGATTACTCCATATAATTTTGATGAATTTCTTTTCGAATATTTCGAGGGAACGCTTAATGAAGTTGACAAGAAAAAATTCTTAGCCTTTATTGAACAAATTCCTTCATATAAAAAAGATATGGAACTGTGGGGGCAATCAATAGTAGCCAGTGACAATATAGATGTGCCAGAAGGATTAGAGAACCTATTTACAAGAAAAGAAAGCTTTTGGAAAAGTAGCAAAGGCAAATGGACTATGGGTGTTGTTGCCGTTGGTATCATAGCGGGCAGTGTTGCATTATATAATCTAAAAGAGACCACATCCACTACTCCAACACTTCCAAAACCCGAGCAAACTGAAATGAAAGCGTTGCAAAAAAATGAGCAAAACAACACTCAACAATACTTCAATAGTACTAACGACAAAATAGAAAAAACTGCTTCGGCTACTATTCGCTCGGCAAATGATAATAATAAAATTCCTACAACTTCATTTATAGGAAAAGCTAACCAAGAGGAAATAAAAGATGTACCGCATCTCTCTATTGAAAAAGATACAACACAACAAAATTTCAGTAATACAGATGGAGTTATTGGTAATGCTGAAATAGTAACGCCCTCAGATGGACCAAAAAAGCCCGTTGATCAGCCAGAAATAGAAATCGAAAAAAAGAAAAAAAACCTAGGTAAACCAAAGAACATCATTGATATGCGAAATAATTTGGAAGAGAATTAGTCTTTTGCCTTTTTTTCTGTTCTTCTTTCAAACACTTTCTGCTCAAAATTATACTCCTTTTTTACAGGGTCAAGCTGCATTTTTATATTATAATCCCGCATTTGCGGGCTCAACAGGCTTTCATAGAGCGGCAATAGGAACAAGCTTTTCAGGTAGCAAATTCAATCCCAATTTCCAAAGATATTACGGCTCATATGATCAATACATATCTAAAAGAAAACTTGGATTTGGGGCTATTTCAACCAATATCCCAAAATATCTAGGCGACGTTAAAAATAAAGTGAACTACAATTTTTTTGAGGTAATGCTCTCACCTAAAGTACGACTAAGCAAAAAGCTAATGCTTTCATTCGGCTTGTCGGGAAGCGTTGCAGGTCGATCATACAGAAAGAGTGCTATCGATCCCCTTGTGAACAATAGCATCTCAAAGCGACTAAATTTGAACTATTGCGGTGGCCTGGTATTGAATTCTAAAAGCTTCTATTTTGGCTACAGTTTAAGGCAATACACACCTATTATTGCTTCACAAGACACCTCCTTTAAGTGCGATATTCAAGAAATTCCTGCTTTGGTTTCCACTTTTCAGGGAGGTATGATCTTCAAAAGCAATAAAGCTTTCAACTTTGCTCCTTCATTCATTTACCAGCGCTATCACCATGCAGCAATGCAAGGACAAAATGACCTAACATTAATTGCTAATTTTAAATATCGCACGTTCTTTTGGGCATTGGGATTTGGCAGCACTAACTTGCAACTAAGTGTAGGTTACTATGGTGAACGTTATCGATTTGGATATTCTAAAGGCCTTATGTACAACGTTAGCAATTCTTCTTACATTTTTGTTGGTCAAGAATTATTCTTCTCTTATACTTTTGAAGATTTCTCTTCAAAGCTTTTTGCACGTAAAAAAGACGACGCCATAAAAGAAGAAAAGTAAACTAAAGTTTCGAAATAAAATCGGTAATTGAGCCCTCTTCTTTAATACCTAATTTCTCTTTCAATCTGTATTTTCTTTTCTCCACTCCACTTATAGATATGCTTAATAAATCAGCTATTTCCTTATTCGATTTATTCATGCGTATGTAAGAGCACATCAACAAAGTAGATTCGTTCATTTTAGGGTCGAGTTGCTTTAATTTTTGAAAGAAATTATCGTTCGTTTTATCGAAATGCATTTGAAATTTCTCCCAGTTTTCAGCTTCTTTATCTTCCACACCAATAGAGCGAATTAAACTTTTTAGTTCACTGTTACTGGCCTCATCTTTCATGTTTTTAGATATGTTGGTGAGCTGTGTTTTCAAAAAAGACAAAAACTGCTTTTTCTGCGTAAAAGTTAGAGCCAAAAAGGCCATCTCATCATTCTTACGCTGCAATTCCACTTCTAAAATTTCTGTCTTATGCATTGCTTCTTGATTCTGAATTTCCTTTATTTTCTCTAACTCCATTTTTTCTCTTTGAACTTTAAAGCGTTGCTGTACTTTCCTTCTAATGAGCACCACCACCAAAACAGTAAATAAAATGTAAAACAAATAGGCCCAAATGGTGCGGTACCAAGGAGGTAGAATAGTAAATGCCAACACTCCGGCATCAAACATTTTTCCATTCAACTCGGCTTGAACTTTAAAAGTGTACTCTCCTTCGGGAAGATTGGTGTATTCTTTAAAAGAATTGGTTGATTCATCTTTCCAAACAAAAGAATGGTTACTAGAGCTTAATTCGGTATGGTAAATAATTTTAGAATTTACACCATAAACAGGCAAAGCAAAACTAAAGGCCAAACTGTTTTGTTTATAGGTATAAGACAAAGTTTTATTTAAGCCCATCAACAAGGTAGAATCGTTATCAGTATTGAGTAATTTAACTTGGCGAATCAAACATTTCGGACCCTTCACCCCCGCACTTTTACTTGGATCAAAAAGTGCAAATCCCAATTGTGTAGCAATTAAATATTCACTGTTGGAGATTTTACCAACGTATTCGGCACTTCCCACCAATTTATCTTTAACATTGGCCGAAGCAACTGCGCTTATCACATACTTTCCTTGCCTTAATTCTATAAATGCTGGACGCTCATTCAAAATAATATACAGCTCGTTTACACTTCCTTCCACCATCCGCAAACGCTTAATGGTATTAGGAAAAAAACTAAACTCTTGATCTTTCACCAACTCATCTTTTTCGTTGATAATATAAATTCCCCCATCAGAAGAAACTTTTAACTCATGATTCACCTTTACGATATCGTTGAAATAACCAGCATAAAAATGATACTTATCAGCGTAGTTTTCCACCTTGGTGGCTTTGGTATACTCACTATTGAGTTCTATTCTGTACAATGCGGCAACACCTTGCACCAACCACAATACCCCTCTATCATCAATTTCAAACATACGACACGACTCCCCAAAACCTGCAATGGCATTTCTAAATACCCAATGTCCTTTTCTAAAAGCGTACACACTTAAATCGGCGTAAGTTCCACAAATCAATAGTGAATCTATTCCGGGTATTTTTTTGAAAGTCCAACCACCATAATACTTCGCTTTCGATATTTTCTTTGCCTTTATGCCATTCACCTCATACACATCACTTTCATCAGAACAAATGAGTTTACCATTCATCACCTTCATATCGTTGATGATTAAACCAATACCATTCACTTTTTGAAAAACGCGATTCTTATTCTTGTTCCACCCAGCAGCATAATACATACCTTGCGATGTACCCAAATACAAAGTATCGTTCAGTAAAACCGATGAGTAGCCCATGCCCTCCACGCCTTGAATTTCATTGATATAACTGAAAGGAGAATTCCATTTAATTAAGGCGATTCCATTGTTCAAAGAAGCCCATAAAGAGCCCTTGCTGTCTTTATAAATCTCGTTTACGAAGTTGTTTTTGAGTCCGATTTTCTTATCTAAAACCTCCAACACATTCCCTTCAAAATCGAAAATTAAAATACCATTTAATTCAGTAGAAACAGCCACCGTGTTGTTGTTTAACAATTCGGCATCTGTTGCAATCATGTTCATCTTTCTCTTCAAGAGCTGGCCATCTTCAATGGTAGAAAAACCATCTTTTTGAATGATTAAATAACTATTGTCGGACTTCTTCACCACACCCACCACAGCAGAAGTATCGGCCAATTGCCTTTTCATAAAAAGAGGCTGATATTTACCTTCCATGATTTTTCCCAATCCTCTGTGGTCGTTGTACACAAAAAGTTCATCATCAACCACGCCCACAAAACCAAACTCGCTTAACTCACCACGGGGTGTTTCTTCGGGCAAAATAATTTCCACTGTTTTTCCATCATAGACATAAATACAGTTGGAAGAAGAGAAATATACCTTTTGGTGGTAATAAGCGATGTGAAAAATAATGTTGGGATGATTGTAAGGCTTAGGTGCCAAATCCTTTAAAGAAACGAAAGTGGTTTTTCCCTTAGCATCCTTGTCTAAGAAACCAAAATCTTCAAAAGCACCTAAATATATTTTTCCTTTTTCATCGCGGGTGAAACAAGTCGGACTATGATCAAACACCGCGATAGAACGCCAGCTATTGCCATCAAATTCTAAAACCGAATAAGCATTGGCAAAATGCATCATACCCGATGTATCTTCTATTGCGGCATAATTAATAGAGTGACCTTGGTAATCATCGGTTGTATAATGATGAATTTCGGGCAAGGTAGCTTTTACAAAAAATGGAAGCAGTAATAAAAGCAGAGTTATTTTTTTCATAGCGAAAGCTTATAGCCCTAAAGTAGCAAGTAAATTTAATGAAGTCAAATTGTGTCCAATATTTAGTTAATTGATTTTCAATTATTTAAACAATACTGTCCCGTATTTGTCCGGCTACAAAATAAAATCCGTCCAGCGCTTGTCACCCCTATTTACTACCCTACAGTTAACTATATACTTAAATTTGTTACAAGAAAAGTAGATTGAATCCCCCAATGAGCGGACGGTCTCTTCCCAAGAGCCGTCCGTTTTTTTAAATTCAATTTCAAACAATGTGTTTTCTCGATTGGTTTCAATATAATAGGTTAAAAGAGGCCGATGCTCATCGGCCTCTTTTTTTTAAATTATATCTATAGAAAATTATATCTTTACTTCTATTGCTCCCCACTTATCAATGGCACTGAATTACAAAAAAACTGCATTATCTATTTTCGTTGTTGGCACTTTGCTTACAACTATTGCTTTCTTTTTTAGGGAACAAAAATTAAATCTGTTTCCAAACAACTCATATTTCAAAGTAGCTTCATATACCGATAGCTCAGAAGGGGGAAATTCGATTTTAGAATTAAAAGTTGATCCGGGAAAGTTCGCTTCAATGAATTACACTTTGGGCAACAAACTAGAATATCCTTTTTTAGGGATGTATTTTCAGAATAAAGTAGACAGCAATTACCTTGATATTAGTGCTTATGAATCGATGGTGATTAACATAAAAGCCGATAAGGCCTCTATGATTCCTATAGACATTAGTGTGTTTTGTGATGGTATTTCTCAATACGGAAAACCCAACTCGTATGTGAGTCATATTTACGATTTAAAAGACGAAAAAATAAATGGTGAATATCGAATTTCTCTTGATAAATTCACGGTTCCCGAATGGTGGTATACCGAAAATGCCATAGAAAATAGCGGAAAATTGAAATGCAATTTCGAAAAAATGCAATCGATTAATATTGAACAAGGAGTAAATGCCAAAGCAGGGGTGAGCGATAATATTGCCGTGTATGACTTGTATTTAAAAAAGGAAAATATCTATTACCTCTACATCTTTTTATTATCGATGATTTTAGGCGTAACAGCACTAGTCATTGATTATGTAAAACGCAAAAAAACGGTGTTTGTACCTTACCAAACCACACCCGAAATTCACAATGGAAATGATGCCTTAGAAAACAAGGTTTTTGATTATATCGCCAACAATTATTCTAATCCCGATTTATCTCTTTCTAGTATCAATGCCGATACTGGCATTGCCGAAAATAAAATATCAAGCATCATAAAAACCAAGTGCAATCAGTCGTTCAAGCAGTACATCAACAACATTAGAATGACCGAAGCCAAACGCTTGTTGAAAGAAAGTGATGCCACCATTTCTGAAATTGCATACTCGGTAGGTTACAACAATGTAACGCACTTTAACCGTGTGTTTAAAACCGAAACGGGTATTGCGCCAGGCGACTTCAGAAAAAATGCACAAAGTGCAGAAACAGCATAAAAAAGCCTCATCCGTCTTTCAACGAATGAGGCCCAGGTAAGAGAACTACTCTACATACCACTTTACCACCCTATTCTCCCCTTCCTTGTTCAATTTCAAAAGATATAAGCCTGTTGGCAAAAATTGTTTGCTTTCAGCTAATGTGCCGAAATATTCGTGTAGTTTTTTGCCTTGAATATCGTAAACTGAAATATTGTAATTCTGAGTTAAGGAAAACGCTGTGCTTTCTTCCTTCACCGTGGTAGTCCAATCGGCAAAACCACCAAATGTAACAAGTATCTTAGAAGGAGAAGAACGTTGCAGAGTCGACGATTGATCGAACACATCATCATAAGCAAAAGCATAAGTTTTGTTGTTGTAGCTGATGCCATTTTCATGAAAAAACTTAGCGTAATAATTACATGGCGCACTTAGATAATACTGCGATGGATCGGAAAAATTCTGAGTACCAACATTGGGCGTAGTAGTATTAATCACATGGCGCGAAATGGCCGCACATATTTGGGCTTGCATCATTAAATCGACAGGAGCATCGCCATTGATTTGATTCAACACTCCTTTCCCTTCAAATACTTCTTGCGTTGTTGGTCGGCGACTTATAATAGCCGTTCTTCCGTTAAATCCGCCAGATTGGGCCACCATCACCAATTGTACATTTTGCACTCTTCCTTTCCAAACACCAGCATCACCTGCGGAAAAAATCAAATCTTCGTTGGCATACTTCGTCCAAACGGCGTCGATATAAGGTTTCATGTAATCTACATATGGCCCTATATTCGGCATAGTACCAATGGTTCCATCTGCAAAGGCTTCGGTTTTGGTTGGGAAAAGAATTACACCAATATTGGGATTATAACAGCCTTGAAATTCAATAGGTACAGAAGCCAGGAAGTCGGCACCAATATCGGTATGCACTTTCAATTCTCCTGTTTTTTGATGCGAATTACCACCACCCCACAACTCTAATCCCATTGGATAATTGTATGAGTCAACACGTGTGGTATTTCCCCAGAAACCGTATTGATTATAAGTCATTTCAATAATTTCGTAAGCGATGCCTTTGTTAGGATCGGTGGGGTCGGTATGGTTGGGAGAAGCATAACCCGACGGCGCACCAGTAGCTCCAAAGAAATACATATACAAGGGACTTCCAATAGAAATGAACATTCTGCAACCTTGAATACCTGCTAAACTTACTGTTTTATTAGGGATATCGCTTAGTTTGGTGAAGCAGGCAGCGTACATTCCGTTGTTGCCCGGACCTTTATTACCGCCATACACCGGACCAGCAACAGTGTTGTAGCTTGGACTCATGGGCATTTGTTGGCCATTGGTCATATCTACCCATACGTGTGCACCCGGCGGACCAGTTAAATCTTCACCCACAATGGCCACATACAATTGGTTATCGGCATAAGGTGAATTGTTCTTAATTTCAAAAGGAATAGTTTGGGCAAACAAGGCGTTCGCCCAAACTATAGGGAGGAGAAAAGTAGCTCTTAAAAAATTCATAGTAGTAGATTTTGGTGGATTTCCTCCAAACTAAGTGTGCAATGAAAAAAAAGAGAATTTTCTAAGGAAAAAATGAAAAAAAACGACAGTAAAATCATCTCCTTTACACACTATTCACAACAATAAATTCAAATTATTTTATTGATTAACAAGCATTTAATTAATCCATCAGAGAATATTTTGAAGAAAAATACCAAAGCGCTTTTTTCACAATAATTCATATCCTCCTTTTAGATTTCTTACTTTAGCTTCATGAAAATTTTAGCAGTTATTCCATCGCGATACGCCTCTACCCGTTTTCCAGGAAAACCCTTAGTAGATATTAAGGGAAAAACCATGATACAACGTGTTTATGAGCAAGCAAAACTTTGTAAAAGCTTTGCCGAAGTGATAGTGGCTACCGACGACCAAAGGATACTTAAACACGTGAAAACTTTTGGCGGAAAAGTGATGATGACGAACGAAAATCATCCATCGGGAACCGACCGCTGTGCAGAGGTTTTATCGAAATTAGAAGAACAATACGATGCTGTGGTAAATGTTCAAGGCGATGAGCCTTTCATACAACCAGAACAATTGGAACAACTCATTGAATGCTTTAAAAACCCCAAAACACAAATCGCTACTCTCGTTAAAAAAATTGATACTACCGATGATTTATTGAACATCAATTTACCTAAAGTGATTTTCAATAAGGACATGAAAGCGTTGTACTTTTCGCGCTTGCCAATACCCGGACAAAAATCGGTGGACACCGAACAATGGGTGAAAAATCATCCCTATTACCGTCATATTGGTTTGTATGGTTATAGAGCTTCTGTGCTCAAAGAAATCACCCAACTACCTCCTTCTCCCCTTGAAAACATTGAATCATTAGAGCAATTGCGTTGGTTGGAAGCAGGTTACACCATCACTGTTGCCGTCACCGAATTTGAGTCGATAGGTATTGATACTCCTGGGGATTTGGATAAAATCATCTGACTTTAATCAGTTTTCCTATTGACAATAGTATGACAGACGATAGCGCTGCGTTGTTGATATTTGCTACGAATAATTAGCTTTGGCGCGCAAGTGAGGGAATTAAAAATTATAGCTTTTACACACAAAACAACCGATATCAATAGTATTGGTTTGTTGCATTTAGATGATTCTCAAAGAGAAACCCGTCTAAAGCAGTTGGTAAATCTTAGCGGCGTTGACGAACTAATGTACCTTTCCACTTGTAACCGAGTGGAATTTGTTTTTGTAAGCGGCGAAGAAACAAACAAAACTTTCCTTCATAAATTTTTCACTTCTTTCAATCCTACTGCCGATGCGCAATGGATGGAAAACAATTGTGCAGTATATGAAGGTGAAAATGCCGTAAAACACCTATTCCACCTAGCATCTTCCTTAGATTCTTTGGTAATTGGCGAAAGAGAAATTATCACTCAAGTGCGCAATGCCTACGAAGAATGTGCGCAATTGAATTTAACGGGAGACACTATTCGTTTGGCGATTAAACACACGATTCAAGCAGCGAAAGAAGTGTACACCAAAACCGATATCGCTAAAAATCCGGTTTCTGTTGTTTCTTTGGCCTACAGAACTTTACGCGAATTCAATCTTAAAAATAACGCACGCTTCATCATCATTGGCGCAGGCGAAACCAATACCAACATGGCTAAATTCTTAAGCAAACACGGCTTCGAGAATTTTTCTGTGTACAACCGTACTTTTTCTAAAGCCGAGAAATTGGCCGAACAACTAAAAGGCAAAGCTTTTCCTTTGGAGGATTTGCACAAAAGAACCGAAGGTTTTGATGTGCTGCTTACTTGCACTGGCTCTGAAGAACCTATTGTAAAAAGTGCTTTGTACGAGAAATTATTGGCAGGCGAAAACAACAAGAAAATTGTAATCGATTTAGCGCTTCCTGCAGACATCAACGCTCAAGTTTTAGCTCAATTTCCAATTCATTATATCGGTATTGAAAGCTTAAAAGAAAAGGCCGAAGAGAATATGCGCAAACGAGAAAAAGAATTGTCACTTTGCCACGATATCATCAATAGCAATTGTATAGAATTTCAAGATATTTTTGCCGAACGTCAAGTCGTTAAAGCCATGCAAGAAGTACCTCAAAAAGTAAAAGAAATCCGCCAGCACGCCGTAGAAAATGTTTTCGCTAAAGACATTGAATCTTTGGATGAACACTCAAAAGAAGTTCTAGACAAAGTGTTGGCTTACATGGAGAAGAAATACATCAGCGGACCAATGATCATGGCCAAAGAAATCATGTTGAATAAAACGAATTAAAGTTGAGCTCATCTAAAACCATCACCATAGGTTCACGCGGCAGCGACCTCGCACTATGGCAAGCCTACCACGTAAAAGCACAATTAGAATCTTTAGGGCAAACAGTTGAGCTTAAAATCATAAAAACCAAAGGCGATCAAATACAAAATCTAAGCTTCGATAAAATTGAAGGCAAAGGTTTTTTCACCAAAGAAATTGAAGAAGAATTATTGGCTGGAACCATTGATTTGGCGGTACATTCACACAAAGATTTAGAAACAGAACAACCTGCAGGATTGAAAATTGCTTGCGTCTCTAAACGCGAAGACCCAGCAGATATATTACTCATTCGCAAATCGCATTTCGAACCATCTAAAAATTTATCGTTGAAAGAAAATGCCATTGTAGGTACTTCTTCTGCACGCAGAAAATCGCAATTGTTGGCTTTCAGAAATGATTTGGTGATAAACGATTTACGCGGAAATGTTCCTACCCGAATTCAAAAATTACGCGATGGTAAATACGATGCTATAGTTTTAGCCGCCGCTGGCGTAAGAAGATTGAAATTAAATGTAAGCGATTTACAAGAATTGCGTCTCGACCCGCGAGAATTTGTTGCTGCACCCGCTCAAGGTGTTTTGGCTTTACAAATTCGTGAAAACGACAAAGAACTCGATGCCATTTTACAAGCGATGAATGCACCTCAAGTGCAAAAAGAAATTGCAGTGGAGCGCAAGGTTTTGAATAAAATGCAAGGTGGTTGTCAGCTTCCATTGGGTGTTCATTGCATTCACGAAGATGGCATTTTTAAAACATGGGCAGCTTTGGGGAAGAGTGAGGGTGAAGTGAAGAGAGTGTATACTGAGGGTGAAAATTATGAGGTTTTGGCTGATGAAATTTTGCAAAAAATTCATCAAGAAAGACCTTCGTTTAAGGTGTTTGTTTCTAAAAAAATCTCTGCCGATTCATTGTTCAACAAAGCTTTTTTAGGCAAAAATGTTGAGGTAATTGGCGAAGCACTCATCGCCTTCAAAGGCATTGATTTTACTGATGTTCCAAAGAGTGATTGGATATTTTTCACCAGTAGAAATTCAGCTCGATTTTTCTTTAAAAAGAATCCTGATATTTCAGATAGAAAAGTGGCTTGTGTAGGTTCGGGCACTTATCAAGAAGTAGTAAAACACGTTTCAAAAATCGATTTCGTTGGAAATGACGTTGACGTAAGAAAAGTGGGTGAAGCTTTCGCGAAAGAAGTGGGCGGTGGCATTGCGCTTTTCCCTGTTTCCAACATTACCCGCAGAACCATTCAACAATATTTCAAAAACCCATTACAAGCTTTAGATTTCCCTACCTACGAAACCTTGGAAAAAGTAGAATTCGAGATTCCTTTTTGCGATGTTTTGGTAATGACTAGTCCGAGCAGCGTTCGCGCCTACTTCACCAAATACCCTTTACAAGAAAATCAAAAAGTGGTGGCCATCGGACCAACAACAGCCAAAGAATTAGAACTGTTTGGTGTTAGAAATTACACTCAACCAAAAATTACTGGAGAGTTAGGATTGGTGGATGAGGTGTTGAAGGCAATGTAGCTTAGAATTTCTTCAGTTCCTTTTTAAGCTTTTTCGGACTCTGGCGTGTTTCAAATATGGTGATGATTTGAATTTCAGCTGATTTTACCCTGTAATAAATTGTAGTTTGTTTGGTCACAACACACTTATGAATTCCATTTTGAAGATTTGAAATGGGGAATGCGTCGGGATTTACACTAATTATGTCAAGAGCTCTATCGAGTTTACCAATAAATTCCTTTTTTACTTCAATTGACCATTCATTTTGAAGTCGAATAAGCAATTTATCCAACTTTACCGAAGCTCGCTTAGAAATAGAAACCTTCTTCGCCATTATCTATGCTTAGCCATAAATTTTTGGTAGTCCACTTTCTCGCCTTTATCTAGCTCTTCAATACCAGCAAGTATCTCTTTCTGCTCAGATGAAGTTAACTCATTCCAAAAATCTACATCCTCCTTTTTGATAATACTTTCAATCATCTTAATCACCGATGTATTGGTGGTGTGTGAGAGATATTGAATGATATTTAACTTTCTTGTTTGGATATTCATAAAGCGAACAATTATTAAATCAAATATAATGCATCTAAGATTCAAATGAAAGTAAGAGTTGATAATTCGAGGCCAATTGAACTACCTAGTTACCTCAGAAATATCAACAAACACCTGTGGGCGAATTCAATTCGCCCCTACCATTTTATTTTGTATTTTAGTCCACTTTAAAACTAAAATATGGGTTGCAGCGGATGCGAAACAGGAAGAGGTAATACGAATGGCGTACCTACGGGGTGCGGCAATAAGGGTCAGTGTGCTGCTCAAGGATGCAATAAATTCAGCGTTTTCGATTGGTTAAGCAATATCTCGGTTCCTTCTTCAGAAGAGCCTTACTACGGTGTGGAAGTGCGATTTAAAAACGACAGAAAAAGTTATTTCTGGAATGTAGATAAATTGCCTTTGGCCATTGGAGATGCAGTAGCGGTGGAAGCTTCACCAGGTCACGATATAGGTACTGTTTCTTTAACTGGCGAACTCGTGAAATTGCAAATGAGCAAGCGTAATTTCCCAGAGAGCGAAATGAAAAAGCTCTATCGTAAAGCCAAACAAACAGATATTGAAAAATGGAATGAAGCTATTTCTTTAGAAAAAGCAACATTGCAGAAAGCCAGAAAACTAGCCATCGACCTCGGTTTAGAGATGAAAATTGGCGATGTGGAATACCAAGGCGATCGTTCAAAAGCTACGTTTTTCTATACGGCTAATGGCCGCGTAGATTTCCGTCAGCTCATTAAGCAATATGCTGAGCATTTTCGCATTCGTGTGGAAATGCGCCAAATTGGTGCCCGACAAGAGGCATCTAAATTGGGTGGCGTTGGTTCATGCGGAAGAGAATTGTGTTGCTCTACATGGTTAACCGATTTTAGAACGGTGAATACTTCCGCCGCAAGATATCAGCAGTTGTCGTTGAACCCTCAAAAGTTGGCCGGACAATGTGGTAAACTAAAATGCTGTTTGAATTATGAATTGGATTCTTACCTCGATGCAGTGAAAGAATTCCCTCAGGTTAACACCAATTTGTTCACCAAAAAAGGAGAAGCTTATCAGGTTAAAACAGATATCTTCAAAAGAATCTTGTACTACGTTTATCGTGAAGATCCATCTGTTTTTCACGCAGTACCAGTGAGTCGCGTGAAAGAAATTATCGCCATGAATCGTGCGGGTAATCATCCTGAAGATTTATTGTTGATTCCTGTTGCTGATAAAACAACCAAGAAACCAGAACCCGACTATGCAAATGTAGTGGGTGAAGATGACTTAACACGTTTCGACCGCAAACGTGGTGGTGGCAACGACAACAGAAATAGAAATCGTGGTGGTGGAGGTGGTAACAACAATGGCAATCGCCGTCCGCAAGGGCAGGGTCAGCCGCAAGGCCCCAACCCAAATCGTCCGCGACCAAACAATAACGGTCCGCGACCGAACAACAACAGACCAAGACCAAACAACAACAATGGTCAGCGACCAAACAACAATCAACCGCCAAAGCAAGTTTAATGATTAATGTTCGAAGCCTAATGTTAAGGAAGTCAGATAAAAGAAAGCAAAATCCATTCATCCTTTTGGCTTTTGCCTTCTTACTTTTTGCTTTAACATCTTGCGACTCTTCTTTGGTTTACAATGAATCTTACCCGGTAAAAGATTTGAAATGGAACCAGAAAACGCCCTATGTTTTCACCACCGATTCCATCACCGATATCAACCAAGGATACAATGCCTACATCGATTTACGGGTGAATGAAAACTACGCCTACCGCAACATTTACTTCTTTGTAGAAATTGAAATGCCCAACAAGCAAATCATTAGAGATACCGTAAACGGATTTCTACAAGATGAAGCGGGCAATTGGTTAGAAGATGTTTCGGGCTTTGGCACCATCAAACAAAAAGAATTTTTGTACCGTCAGAAATTTAGATTGCCCTTCGCTGGAAAATACAAATTCTCTATTTTTCAAGCCATGCGTTTAGAAAATTTAGAAGATGTAGAGGATGTTGGTTTTAAACTTAAAACCATAGAACAAGAGCAATAAATATTTAGAATACAACGAATAATAAAATACACTTTCAAAGAATAAACACTTTCATAATTTTGAGCAAACAATCACAGCAATGGCATTAAAAGATTCAATAAAAAAATACAGCAAGCAACTGAAATGGCTTTGGGGCTTGTTTTTTACTGGTGTACTATTGGTTTTTCTTTTCTTTTACGCTATCTCAGAATGGGAACTTTTTGGAGCGCTTCCCTCTTTCGATGAGTTGGAGAATCCCAAGAGTAATTTAGCGGCAGAAATTTATTCATCTGATCGCGTTTTGTTGGGGACTTTCTTCAAAGAAAACCGCTCTAATGTGGAATATAAAGAAATTGCCCCAATTGTAATTAAAACATTGATTGCTACAGAAGATGAACGTTTTTTTGAACATGCAGGTATCGACCCTCGTGCTTTGGCTCGCGCCATTAAAGGTATGGGTAAAGATGGTGGAGGAAGTACTTTAACACAACAGTTGGCTAAGCTTTTATTTACAGAGAAACCTGCCGACAATATTCTAGTTCGTGTGATTCAAAAACTAAAAGAATGGGTAATTGCCGTTCGTTTGGAAAGACACTACACCAAAGAAGAATTGGTGACAATGTACCTTAATAAAGTCGATTTCATCAACAATGCCGTAGGTATTAAATCGGCTTCAAGAATTTATTTCAGTAAACTACCTAGTGAATTGAACATGCAGCAGGCAGCTATGTTTGTGGGTATGTGCGTAAATCCATCACTATACAATCCACTGAGAAAAACCAGAGTTGATACAGTGATTTACAGAAGAAATGTGGTGATGACGCAAATGGTGCGCAGCAACATTATTACGCAAAAACAACGCGACTCCCTAAAGGTATTGCCGCTAGGATTAAAGTTATCGTTGGCTTCTCATAAAGAAGGAACTGCTACCTATTTTCGTGAGGAATTGAGAAGATACATGTCCGACTGGTGTTCTAAAAATGAAAACCCTAGCACGGGTAAAAACTATGATTTGTACCGCGATGGTTTAAAAATTTACACCACCATCAATAGCAAAATGCAGGTTTATGCAGAGAATGCGGTGAAGAGTCACTTAGGTGGTGAATTACAAGATGTATTCTTTAAACACTGGAAAAACAAGAGCGGCATGTACAAAAAAATGGCTCCGTTCTATTTTGAAGGTGTAAATGAAAAGCAATACAAAGAGCAAGTAGATAAAATTATTGTGGAAGGTATTCGTGCTTCATCGCGCTACAATGCAGAGTTAGATTTGCGTCCGCACATTCGTAAAGCCTTAGCGAAATACTTAAAATACAAAGACCCTGATAACAGCTATGAAGCTCGTTTAAAATCAATGGAAGAAAACAGGTATTTCTACCAAAGTCAGCTCAACAGCTACAAACGCGATACAGCCAACTCTCCGCTAGGTGCAGAAAAAGCAGCAGCATTCAAAGATTCTGTTGATCAATTGAAAGAGAGAATGGAAGAATTGCGCAATGAAAGAAAAGACATTCAAGAAGATGTAGATCGCGCTTGGAAAGCTTATCAACGCGTTTGGAAACCATTTGATGATTCTATCATGCGCGCTTTCAACAAACCTATTAAAACCACTGTCTTTACTTGGAAAGGCGACAAAGATACCATTATGAGTTTGCGCGATTCTGTGCATTACGCCAAATGGTATTTGCAAACAGGTATGTTGTCTGTAGATCCTCAAACGGGCTACATCAAAGCCTGGGTAGGTGGCATCAACTACAAACATTATCAATACGATCACGTGAGTCAGGGCCGCCGCCAGGTAGGGTCAACCTTCAAAGCTTTCGTTTATGCTACTGCGGTAGAGAATGGCTGGGGACCATGCGACAAGGTGTTGAACAATCCAGTTACTTTTCCGCAAGGAATGTATGGTATACAATCCAGTTGGACACCCAAAAACTCAGAAGTATCAAAGTTAGATGGTGAGATAGTTACTTTAAAAATTGCCTTAGCGAACTCTATCAACAACGTGTCGGCTTTCTTTATGCACGAATACGGTCCGGAAGCCATCATAGATGTAGCGCGTCGTTGCGGTATCACTTCACCATTGGATATGTTACCTTCAATCTGTTTAGGAACTCCCGATATTTCCTTGAAAGAAATGGTATCGGCTTACGCTTGTTTTGCTAACAAAGGCGTTTGGGTAGAACCTACTTATATTTTAAGAATAGAAGATAAAAATGGAAATGTGATTTTCAATTCACACCCTAAAACGCGCGAAGCATTGAGTGAAGAGACAGCATTCAAAATGGTAGAATTGTTATCGGGTATTGCGGCTTACGGACCGATTATCAAAGGTGAAAAAACCTACGGTACTGGTATTCGTTTGCGCTCATCTGCAAAACCATATGGTAACATTCCATACTCAATTAAAATCGCAGGAAAAACGGGTACAACACAAAACCAATCTGATGGTTGGTTCATGGGTATAACGCCCGATGTGGTTACTGGTGTGTGGGTAGGTTGCGACGACCGAAGTGCGCATTTCACCTCCTTGCGCTTGGGTATGGGTACCAACATGGCCTTGCCAATTTGGGGATATTATATGAACAGTTTGTACAAAGACAAAGACCTCAAAATATCTAAAGATGCTATTGAGAAGCCAGCTAGTTTAAGTGGAGTGCGCTTCGATTGTGAAGAGAAGAATAGCGACTTCAACTTTAATATGGATGATATTATTGAAGGTGGCGGGGGGATGTAGAGACGCAAAATGTTGCGTCTTAATATTTAGAGTGAGTGGGAGAGTGAGTTTGGAGTTAGATTACTTCTCCTCCTCTATCACCTCTTCTTCCACCAATATTTTGCTATCAGCTGGATTTACAGGTTGAACCTTAGGAACACGAGGTTGTGGTAATTTAGCTGCTAATTTAGCTGCGATATCGGGGAAATATATCTTCACAATATTGCCCACATTGTTTTCTGTACAAGGAAAAGTAGTGGATACTACACCCTTAGAAATGATTTGTCCGCGATGATTGTAAACGGTATAATGAAACTTTAAAATGCGATTGTAATTGTTCTCCGACACCTTCACCAAATCAGATAAGTCATTCTCAATATCCATTTCATTTAAGAAAACAAATAAGTCGGTTTCGTATTTGCCACCTAAATAACCCAGTAATTTCGGGTCTCTAATCATGGTATTCATAAAACGCGGAGTGCTGTTTTGATGGGAAATGATTTGTCCGTTTTGCACTCTTGTACCTTCTTCTCCACCTTGTTTTTTCTGTTGTTTGCTTTCAAATTTCTTTAGTACTGGAGCCAATCCTTTTCCTTCTTCCTTGGGTTCTTCGGGAATAGGTTCATAGCTTCTGCTGATAGAGCCGTACACGCGACGCAAATCTTTCAAAGAGTCTTCTACCAAGTGAATGAGAGAAGTGGTGCTGTACAGGTATAAAAATTTATTTTGAAGAGCCGCAGCTGCACCATAACGAAAAGAACGCACAATTTGCGCACTGTTCATGTTAGAGGTGGTAGCCAATTGATTTTGAATGTTGCACACGTACATGTTTTCCTCGAAAGGAACAATCATCACTTTTTCGAACTGATAAGAAGTGTCAATAAGTGTAGTATCCTTTTGTGCATGAAGGCTGCCCAAAGAAAGAAAAAACAAAGTGATGAGAGTAAACTTACGCATATAACAAGTTTACTCATTATAGAAGCCAACGTTAGATCGCTCTATGAAATATTACTAACAGTAAACTGTGTATTGTGTTTAGAAGAAGAATTTCACCACATCGTTGAAGAGGGCAAATGCCATCAACGCGAACAGTAAAATCATACCACCCATTTGCGCGTACTCCATGAACTTCTCTCCCGGTTTGCGACGGAAGGTAATTTCATACAATAAGAAGAGTACGTGTCCGCCATCCAAAGCTGGAATAGGCAACAAGTTCATGAAAGCCAATATCACAGAAAGTAAGGCAGTAATACCCCAAAATTTCTCCCAGTAGCCCGGACCGAAATCATCGGGAAACAAACTACCCAAAGTACCAAAACTTCCTAAATTGCTTGCGCCTTCTTTGGTGAAAATCAATTTGAATTGTTTTACATAACCTACCAAGGTTTCAACCGCTACATCTAAACCTGCAGGAATAGATTCGAAAAAGCCGTATTCTGTTTTCTTGGTTTCAAGGAAAGTAACTGGAGATTGAGGAACAGCACCAATAATGCCTTCCTCCGTAACATCGCATTTAACGTGAACCGTATCGGCTTTTCTCAATACAACAAGATCAACCTTTTGCTTTTTATGCTTTAAAATTTCGGTATGAAAATCAGAAAAATAAAGAGTAGAAACAGTATCAATACCAATCAATTGATCACCTTTTTGCAAGCCCGATTTTGATGCAGGTAAATCGGCAATTAAATCATTAATCACAAATGGAATTCTTGGTTGAAAAAGCGCTTGCTTCTTCTCTGCCATCATCGTTTTATGGAAATCGGCAGGCAGTGTAATTACTTTTTGTTCACCGTTCCTATCAACCGTTACATTGCGCTTTCCATCGAGCATAATCATCAATGTAACATCACGCGTATCTTTAGGTTTTGTGGTATCTACAAAAAGAATTTTATCGCCATCTTGAAATCCATTTTGAAGCAACAAAGAATCGTAAGCGTAACCATATTTCGCATTTTCAACAGGAAGATATTCTTGTCCCCACGTAAACAAAGACATACTGTAAATTGCCCAAGCTAAAAGTGCATTTACAGTAACGCCCCCAATCATAATAATCAAACGTTGCCAAGCCGGTTTAGAGCGAAATTCCCAAGGTTGAGCAGGCTCTTTCATCGCCTCCTTGTCCATCGACTCATCAATCATTCCCGCTATTTTCACATAACCACCAAAAGGCAACCAGCCAATACCGTATTCGGTTTCACCGCGTTTGAATTTGAACAAAGAAAACCAAGGATCGAAGAACAAATAAAATTTCTCTACTTTGGTTTTGAAGAGGCGCGCAGGAATAAAGTGTCCTGCTTCGTGTAATAAAACGAGAATAGATAAGCTTAAAATTAAACTTACCGCTTTTACAAATATTTCTGAGTATTCCATTGAGTGGCTTAAACCGTTTTTACTATTATTTCATTTGCCATTGCTCTGGCATTTTTGTCTGTTTCTAGATAATCCTCTAATGTAGGAGTGCTCAACCATTTCACATCGTTCATGCATTGCGCAATCACATCGGGCATCTCTGTAAATCTAAGCTTATTTTTCAAAAAAGCATCAACCACAATTTCGTTGGCAGCATTCAAAATGCAAGGAGCATTTCCGCCGCGTTTCATTGCTTCGTAAGCCAAATCGAGATTTCTAAAGGTTTTCTTATCGGGTGCTTCGAAAGTTAGTGAAGGATAATTCAAAAAGTTAAATCTTTTGAAATCAGATTTAATACGCTGTGGATAGGCCAAAGCATACTGAATAGGCAACTTCATATCTGGCAAGCCCATTTGCGCTTTCATTGATCCATCTTCAAACTGAACAATAGAATGAACGATAGATTGAGGATGCACAATCACATCAATTTGTTCGGCATTTAAACCAAACAACCATTTGGCTTCAATCACCTCTAAACCTTTGTTCATCATCGATGCAGAGTCGATGGTGATTTTTGCACCCATCTCCCAATTGGGATGTTTCAAAGCTTGTTCTCTGCTAACATTCGCCAACTGTTCAGCGCTCCATCCGCGGAATGGTCCGCCAGAAGCCGTTAAATAAATCTTCTCTATCTTATTGTGAAACTCACCCGCTAAACATTGAAAAATAGCAGAGTGTTCTGAATCTACAGGATAAATATTTACCCCTTTTTCACGTGCCAATTTCGTTACCATTTCACCTGCAACCACCAAAGTTTCTTTGTTGGCTAAAGCGATGTGTTTACCAGCGTTAATAGCGGCTAATGTGGGTTTCAATCCGGCAAAACCAACCACAGCGGTAAGCACCACATCAATAGCCTCTGCTTCCATAGCTTGCGCCAAGGCAGCCTCACCAGCCCACACATGAACGTCTTCACTCGCCAATGCCTCTTTCACATAAGTGTACTTCGATTCGTCGGCGATAACAACGGTATTGGGCTTAAATTTCTTGGTTTGTTCAATGAGCAAATCGGCGTTAGAATTAACCGTTAATACTTCCACTTCAAACTGATCGGGATGTTCTTGAATCACCTCTAAAGCTTGTGTTCCAATAGAACCTGAAGAACCTAGTATGGCGATTTTTTTCTTTTCCATTTTGTTGAATACGAACTACTTCTTGCCTAAACCTTGAAGAGTCCAGTCGAAAGTATCCATCTCTTTGATGCACGCCGTAAGCAAATCAATGGCGCCTTGAATGTCGTTTTTATCACTCATCTCAATCACTTGGTGAATGTGACGCGTAGGTATAGAAATGCATCCAGCAATAGAACCACCAGCGTTAGAACGCTGAATTCCTGCGGTGTCTGTTCCACCACCCGTAAGGATTTCTGGTTGCCATTTGATTTTATTTTTATCGGCCGTTTTCTTCATGAACTTCACCATACGCGTATCGCAAATGGTAGAAGAATCCATAATTTTTATAGCCACTCCTTTACCTAAAGAGGTAATTTTTTCATGCTCGGGAGCACCAGGTAAATCGTAAGCGATGGTAGTATCTAAGCCAATTCCAAAATCGGGATTGATTTCTAAAGCAGATACATTGGCACCACGAATTCCAACTTCTTCTTGCACCGTAAATACAGCGTTTAGCGTGTAAGGAATTTTTTTGCCTTTTAATTTTTTGAGTGTTTCTATCAAAATAAAAACAGAAACTCTATTGTCGAGAGATTTTGCATTAACGCAATTCCCCATTTCAATCAATTCGCGCTGACGCGTAACAGGAGAGCCAATCTCTACAATCTTTTCTACCTCTTTTGCATCTAAACCTAGGTCGATATAGAAATCGGAAATTTTTGCCGGATGATTTCTTTCTTCTGGCGACATTACGTGAATAGGTTTTGAGCCCATAACGCCAATAATATCCTCCTTTCCATGAACAATAACGCGCTGTGCGGTTAAAGTTTTTGGGTCGAAGCCACCTAGAGGATGAAATTTTAAGAATCCATTTTTGTCGATGTGCGTCACGATGAAACCAATTTCATCCATGTGCGCCGCCACCATAATTTGTTTGTTTTTAGTTCCTTTAACAACAGCATTTACATTGCCCATGTTGTCGAAACGAACCTCATCACACAAACCTTTTAATTCACGAAGAACCAATTGACGCACGCGCTCCTCAAAGCCTGGCGCACCAGCTACTTCAGTAATTTCTTTGAGTAAAGCAACGTTGATGCTCATATTAGCAAACCTGACTTAATTTTATCGTATTTGTTTTTCCTTTTTCGTGAATCGGCATAGAAGCGATGTTGATGTAGAAATCATCTTTTTCTAAATGACCTTTCGACACCAAGAATTCTTCTAAGTCGCTAATGGTTTTATCGGTACTTTCATACTTGTCGTAGTAGAAACCTTTAACACCCCAAATTAAACTCACCATAGCCAATAATTCTCTGTTGGCAGTGAATACGTAAGTGTAGGCTTTAGGTCGGTGACTAGCAATTTTAAAAGCAGTATAGCCAGAGTGCGTCATGGTGATGATGGCTTTTGCGCCAACTCTATCAGAGAGACGAACACCAGAGATACAAATGTTATCTGTTACCAATCTTTCCGGACGGTGAATAGCGTCAAATCTGTGGTTGTAGATACCTTCAAATTCTTCCATTTTGCGAACGATATTCGACATAGTTTCAATAACTAAATCGGGATGTTTACCCACCGATGTTTCACCACTCAACATCACTGCATCGGCACCATCCATCACCGCATTGGCAACGTCGTTCACCTCAGCACGAGAAGGTGTAATACCATCAATCATACTCTCCATCATTTGTGTTGCCACAATGATAGGTTTAGAATGTTGTTGGCATTTTTTAATCATCATTTTTTGCAACAATGGAACATCTTGGTAAGGAACCTCAATACCTAAATCACCACGCGCTACCATGATAGCATCGGTAGCTTCAATAATTTCGTCGATACACTCAATAGCTTCAGGTTTTTCAATCTTAGCAATGATGCGAGCAGTACTTCCTTTTTTATCCATAATCGCGCGCAAATCATGAATACATTTTGCTGTACGCACAAAAGAAAGTGCAATCCATTCTACCTTTTGTTCTAAAGCGAAATCTAAGTCTCTCAAATCTTTCTCAGATAGAGAAGGAAGAGACACTTTTGTATTGGGAAGGTTAACACCTTTTTTCGATTTTAAAACGCCAGTATGTTGCATTTCAACAACTACCTCGTCTACTCTATTGGTAGAAACTACTTGAATTTGTAGTTTACCATCGTCGATTAATATTTTTTCTCCTGGATTAACATCGCGCGGAAAAGCTTGGTAGGTCATGAAAACGCGCTCAGCATTACCCACGCATTCTTTAGTAGTAATGGTAAAGCGTTGTCCGGCTTTTATTTCTAACCCGTCGTTTTCCATCATACCAATACGCAATTTCGGACCTTGTAAATCGGCCAAAATAGCTACGTTAGTACCCAATTCTTTGGCTACAGAACGAACAGCATCTAAATTACCTTTGTGGAAAGCATGGTCGCCATGCGAAAAATTCAAGCGACAAACATCTACTCCTTTTCTAATCATTTTAGTGAGCATTTCACTGCTGTTACAAGCAGGGCCCATCGTAGCGACAATCTTAGTTCTCTTTGGAATCATTTCGAGTTTTTTTGAAGGAACCAAATATAGTTTTTTTGTTTAAGGTTTAGGCCTTAATCAGCAAAGTTTTTTGAACAGCAATTTGGGGTAAAAAATATAGTAAAGTCTTTGTTAAATCAATAAGCTTGCACCCGATTTTAAAGTAGTAGGGTCGATGCTAAAAGCAGTGAGTACATTGGGTACTTTTTTGAGCTTTTCTACTTCTTGTTCAAGCTCTTCATCTTCAAGCGGACCGCGTATTTGCAAAAAGTAGTCGACTGTTTTCATTTCGGGAATCAAAATACCTGCATCACCTCTGTTGGCGATGAGTGAATAGTGAATATGATTCTCTTCATCTTCGTAAGAAAAAATAGAGAACAAACTTTTGGTCTTCAACTTATCAACAATCATTGATAAGTCGTCTTCTCTTTTGAGCTGATAATTTAGGTGCTGATTCAAATTCCAAACAAAGCGATAATCTTTGAGGTGACAAGAAATGCCAATCAACAAAAAGTCGAATTCGGGTTCAAAATCTAAAGTGAGTTTTGCCATGTGTCGAAGAATCCCGATAAAAATAGCTTTTTCGCGGCAGATTGTTCTGCTTCTTTTTTAGATTTTCCCATCGCTTCCTCCTTCATGTCGTCTTCAATGAAGAGTCCGATACGAAATGATTTATTATGCTCCTCCACTCCTTCATCCAACACTTTGAAATACACACGAACCTTATTTTTTTGCGACCACTCAATCAATTTACTTTTAAAATTATGGTCGGTATCTTTTATCTCCTGCATGTTGTAAAAAGGAATGAGCATTTTTTGATGCACAAATTTTCGCGCTGCACTCAATCCCTGGTCGAGATATATTGCGCCAATCAATGCCTCCAAAGCATTGCCGCCTAGTGACAATGGAAAATTCTCTTGATTCATTTTGGCTTTCACCAAATGTTTTAGTTCCAAAGAATCGGCAATGCCGTTGAGTGTTTTTCTACTCACCATGGCCGATTTAATTTTGGTTAATGTTCCTTCGTCTTCGTTGGGAAATTCTTCATACAAAAACTCGGCAATAACAATCCCCAAAACAGAGTCGCCCAAATATTCTAAACGATCGTTGTATTCGTGTGGCTTTGCATTATTTCCCAAAATGGAACGATGTGTAAAAGCCGTTTTGTAGAGGTCGATATTAGAAGGAAAAAACCCGGTCACTTTTCGTAACCGGGTAATGAATTGTTTGTCTTTAGAAAAATAATATCTGATGCGATTAAGCAACATTATTAGCCTTCGTAAGCTTTAAAGATAATGCTTGCGTTGTGACCGCCAAACCCGAAAGTATTGGTTAAAGCATATTTTATTGTTCTCTCTTGCGCTTTGTTGAAAGTGAAATTCAATTTATTATCCAATTCAGGATCATCGGTAAAGTGATTGATGGTTGGTGGAACAATTCCATTTTGAATTGCCAACACACAAGCCAATGCTTCAATCGCTCCGGCAGCACCCAAAAGGTGACCTGTCATCGATTTCGTTGAACTGATATTTAAATTGTAAGCATGCGCTCCAAATACTTTTTGAATAGCCTTTGTTTCGGCTAAATCTCCAAGCGGAGTAGAAGTACCGTGAACGTTGATGTAATCAATATCCGTTGGTTTAATATTTCCATCTTCCAAAGCCATTCGCATTACGTTCATAGCGCCCAATCCTTCAGGATGAGGAGCAGTGATATGGTGTGCATCGGCAGATAAACCACCACCTACAACTTCAGCATAAATTTTAGCACCACGAGCTTTAGCATGTTCGTACTCTTCTAACACCATTGAACCCGCACCTTCACCTAAAACAAACCCTTCGCGGTCTTTGTCGAACGGACGAGATGCAGTTTCAGGAGAATCGTTACGAGTTGATAATGCTTGAAGAGCATTGAATCCACCTACACCAGCAGCATTTACAGCAGCTTCAGAACCACCTGACACTATGATATCAGCTTTCCCTAAACGAATGTAGTTAAATGCATCAATTATAGCATGGGTAGAAGAAGCACAAGCAGAAACGGTGGCGAAGTTCGGACCTCTAAATCCGAATTTCATGGAAATATGACCAGCTGCGATATCGGCAATCATTTTAGGGATAAAGAAAGGATTGAAACGAGGTGTTCCATCTCCTTTGGCGAAAGCTTCCACTTCTTGTTGGAAAGTCTCCAATCCGCCAATACCAGAACCCCAAATCACACCAATGCGATCTGGATTCTCTTTTTCAATATCAATACCAGCATGTTGTACAGCTTCGGTAGCACATACAATAGCATATTGAGCATAGCGGTCGATTTTTCTACCTTCTTTGCGATCAAAATGCTCTTCGGCATTAAAATTTTTTACTTCGCAGGCGAAACGCGTTTTAAACTTCGAGGCATCAAAACGAGTGATAGGCGCAGCGCCACTCACTCCGTTTTTTAGTCCCTCCCAAAAAGAAGGAACATTGTTGCCAAGAGGTGTTAACGCGCCAAGGCCCGTAATAACAACCCTTTTCAGTTCCATTATACTAGAGAATTACTTTGCGTTAGTCTCGATATATTTGATAGCATCTCCTACAGTACCAATTTTTTCAGCTTGGTCGTCTGGAATAGCAATGTTGAATTCTTTTTCGAATTCCATGATTAATTCTACGGTATCCAATGAATCCGCTCCTAAATCGTTGGTGAAGCTCGCTTCGTTAGTTACTTCGCTTTCGTCAACTCCTAATTTATCAACGATGATTGCTTTTACTCTAGATGAAATGTCAGACATTGTCTATTGGTTTTTTTGGTTAAACAAGATTACAAAGAAAACAATTTTTACGAAAAGCCACAATCCTTTGCATTTTTTCTTCATAATAATTGCACTTTTGTAGAAACACAGAACAAATGAACATAGCAGTATTCGCCTCGGGCTCGGGCAGCAACGCACAAAAAATTTTCGATCATTTTAAAAATCACCCACGCATTAAAGTGACGCTAGTGTTATGTAACAAGCCAAACGCTTTTGTAATTGAAAGAGCGAAACAAGAGAATATTCCAGTCTTAATGATAGACAAAAGCACCTTCACAGACGAAACATATATATTATCGGCATTAAAAAGTTATCAGGTCGATTTTATCGTTTTAGCAGGTTTTTTATGGTTAATTCCTAGCTTCCTCACCAAAGCCTTCCCCAATAAGATGGTAAACATTCATCCGGCATTGTTGCCAAAATATGGTGGAAAAGGCATGCACGGACATTTTGTTCACGAAGCGGTTTTTGAGAATAAAGAAAAAGAATCGGGTATTACCATACATTATGTAAATGAAGTGTACGATTCGGGTGAAATTATTTTTCAAGCCAAGTGCAATGTAGAGGGATTAAATCCCGAAGAAATTGCTGCTGCGGTTTTAAAACTAGAGCATGAACATTTTCCAAAAGTGATTGAAAAACTATTGAGTTAATGGCAAACGTTACTATATATACAGATGGTGCCGCAAAGGGGAATCCGGGCAGAGGTGGTTACGGCGTGGTATTGATGAGCGGACCCCATAAAAAAGAACTATCGCAAGGCTACGAGCATACCACCAACAACAGAATGGAATTGCTAAGTGTGATTGTTGGTTTAGAATCACTCACCAAACCCGATTGTAATGTTACCATTTACTCCGACTCCAAATACGTAGTTGATTCTGTAGAAAAAAAATGGGTCTTCGGCTGGCAAAAAAAAGGCTTTAAAGGCAAAAAGAACGCTGATTTATGGAAGCGCTTCTTGTTGATATACCCCAAGCACAAAGTGAAATTCGTTTGGGTGAAAGGTCACGCCGGAAACCCTATGAACGAGCGCTGTGATGTGTTAGCCGTAGCCGCCGCCGAAAGTAGAGAACTACTTAAAGACGAAGGCTACGAAGCTTCTAAAGATACAGGGAGCGAAGATTAGTTTAATTTGAATGCTGCGTTAAACTCCAATTTCACTAAATCATCACAAGCAGCCATCATCATGGTTGGAGGAGCAATACCGAAATCGGTCATTTTGATAGAGAAAGCACCTACAACGCTCATTTCTTTACCTACATATCTTTTTTTAGCTTGAAAAGAAATCGCTTTGGTTACATTGTGGAAAGTTAGATTTCCTTTCACCGTTAAAACAGAATCTTTGTTGGCGATATATGTACTAATGAATTTCACCATTGGGTATTTCAAAGCCTCGGTAACTTCTAAAGTATGACTGTCGCGACTGGCATTATCTGAATTGAAACAAGAAACAGCGCAAACCATAGCTACTGCGTTGATGGTTTTTAAACTATCGTTGTACACAATATTGCAGCTAATGCCTTTGCAGGTTCCCGACCAATCGTGCGCAGGATGCGACATGTAATAGGTAATGTATGATTTCGATTTATCGGCAGCCAGTTTAGAAATATTGCCAGCAGGATGAAAAGAAATCAATAGAATTGCAAAAAGCAACGACAACGAAATTTTTGTAAATGTATTCATAAAACAGATTTTAAAATTTAATCGACACAAATGCTGCCGTAAATGTAAGTGCGGTAAATCCGCCAGATATAGCATGTGCTCTCTTCCACATAGTATAATTCTGAGGATATTTACTTGGAAGTCCGCTCAATATATTAGTGGTAATCATTCCAGTAATATGCATCACCGCGAAAAACTTATGCCAATCTATACTACTCCACTTACCGCCCTTATAAGAAAGCAATGGCGGTGGCGCTAAAAAAGCCAAAGCAGCACCAGCAATATAACCAGCATTGGTGGCTGCAACAAATCCCTCATGAATATCTTTAGTAATATAATTATTGTACAACAACAACCCAGTAGTGGCAGTACCCAACATGGCAGCTAACGTACCGTAACCCACCACTTGATGCGTAACCAACATGGCGCGACGCACCTTCATTTCTTTTTCTCTATTGGTCAAAGTAAGTGGCACCCATCCTGTGGCTCTCAACAATCCTTTTTCGCCATAAATCCAGCGCTGCGTAAAAATCATACGCTCGGGTAATAAAGGGGGAGTTTCTTCCAACATCATATCGCCCATCAACAATGAAGTATCACTAAAAACAGCAGAAGTATCTCCCAAAAGGCTATCGCTTGGGGTGTTTTGAGCGTTTGAAAGTGAAAACGCTAAACCTAAGATGAGAGAGAGAAATAACTTGCGCATAAATTAATTGTTTGTACAATGATAGAAATAATTAAAAGAAAAGTATGTGATATATATCACATTTAAGAATGATTGAGATTTATTCTGATTTCGTTTGCTGCAACACGTTCTTATAAAACTGCGCCAACTCTTTGTCTTTCTCTTTGGCGATGGCCAAGTTGATTTTATCTTCTATTTTCTTTCTTTCTTCTTTAAGTTTATCAAATTTTTCTTGCATTTGTTTAGCGTCGAAAGAACCTTTTTTGGTGTCTTTGTTGTCGTTGATGTCGCGCTGCAAATCGGCCATTCTTGCATCGTAATAACCACGCAAACCCGCCATCGCCAAAACAGCTTCCTTTCTTACTTCTACATCGTCATCGTTAGTGGCAATATTGTACAAAGAATCTAATCCTTTGAAGAAAATTTCTTTTTTCTGTTTCACTAAATACATTCCAAAATGTTCTACCAATTGAGCCTGGCGCGCTCCTTCGTAATGGGCAATGGCATTGGTGTAAAAGGAGTAGATTTCTTCTTTGTTTTTGTAGCCTTTGTAAATGTCGCCTAGCGTTAATGAAACCCACTCGGCATAAGATTGTTCTTTTTGTTTAATGATGTCGTAAGCCTCTTCTTTTTTGTAGATAGAATATGCGCGAATGGTAGTTGCCACCACATAATTGCTCGAATCGTTAAAGGTTTTCTTTAATACTGGTTCTGCTTCTTCGAAAGAATAATTTTTTCTAATGAAGCGAATGGCCGCAGCGCGCACGTGCGATTTAGGGTCTTTCACCGCCAATTTAAAAGTTTTGTCCATTACATCGGTAAGCAAAGAATCACTTAGTGTAGTGTCGGCCGACAAGTGATCTAAGGCCATTAATTTAATGGCCCAAAACTTATCGTTCAAAGCCGTTACCAAGAAATCATCTTTAGTTCTTTTGGGCGTGGTATCTGCCATTACATGCTCAAAAGCTTCATATCTATCAAATATATTTTTGCTTTTTTCAAACTGAGTAAGCCATTCGTTGGTAGATTTTCTTTCGTTTTTTTCGCACAACAAAACTTTGTCGGCATCAATGCTTACCCATTCTGGTTCGCCATTGGCAATTACTCTAAAAGTATCGCATTTGTTGGTCATCCAAACGCGTGAACGTTTTGGTTTGCCACCCGAATAAACATCAATATCAATAGGAAAACGATACACGCTCGATTCTAATAAAGGCTGTGTTTGCTCAACAATCACCGAAATAGAATCGGAAACCTTATCGTAGCGGTAAGAAATATCTAGCATAGGATGTCCTTTGGTAAAGAACCATTGATTGAAAAACCAATATAAATCTTCGCCCGTAATTTTCTCGAAAGACATGCGCAACTGCGCCATCTCCGTAGATTTAAATTTATTGCTTTCTAGGTAATCTTGAACAGCTGCAAAGAAGGCCTCTTCACCCACATAATTGCGCAACATGTGCAACACCAAAGAGCCCTTTTGATAGCTATGTCTGTCGAACATATCGTCGATAAAAGAATAGTTGTAGCGCACCAATCTTTCCTTTTTGCTTTGTGCTTCATCTAAATAAGCTTGCAAATCCAGTAATCTGTGGTAATCTCCTTCGTCTTTTCCGTATTTATGGTCGATCCACAAACACTCGCCCATTGTGGCAAACGATTCATTTAAAGGCAAATTGGCCCACGATTCACAAGTAACCAAATCGCCAAACCAATGGTGAAAAAGTTCATGCGCTATTACATCTTCATGGTCTTCATCTAACAACTCTTTTTTAGAACGCATCACGTAAGGCGCATGAATCACCGCCGAAGTGTTTTCCATTGCGCCCCAATGAAACTCGCGCACTATCATTTGAGAATACTTCTCCCAAGGATAAGGCACGCCCAACTTTTGCGAAAAGAAAGTAAGCATCTCGGGCGTATTGCCAAACACCGCCAAAGCATCGGCAGAATCTTTGTGTTCTACATAATATTCTAGCAATACATTATTCCACTTAGATTTAATCACTGCAAATTCACCAACAGCCACCATCACCAAATAAGTAGAATGCGGCAAATCTTGTTTCCAATAATCGGTGCGTGTGCCATCGCTGTTTTTAGTAGAACTTTTGAGCAAACCATTGGATAAAGTTTGAAATTGCTCATCTACATTAATGTAAACCTCTTGGGTCATTTTTTCTGCTGTGGCTTCAATGGTAGGAAACCAACAAGAAGAAGATTCGGCTTCACCTTGAGTCCAAATTTGTTTGGGTTTGTGCGGATTATTGCCATCAGCATGCACAAAAAACAAACCTTTTTCTTTGTCCTCGGCAATTAATTTTTTCTCTAAAAGCTTTTCGGGTTGGGCGGTATAATCAATAAAAATTTTGTACGATTCGGTTCTTTTGTATTCTTTATCCAACTGAATCGCAATGGTTTTATCGTTGTATTTGTAAGTAAGTTTTTTCTTATTGCCCAAAGAATCGAGCAAAGAAACTTCTTTAATAATCATTCCTTTGGCATCCAATTCCAAAGTTTTAGTAGCATAGAAATAAGGCTTTAAAGTAAGCGTAGCTTTGCCATACACCTCTTTGTTTTGCCAATTAAAACGAAGATCTAAAACGGTGTGTACTAAATCTTGTTTTAAAGTACGAGCAGCATGATAAACAGGTCTTTTTTCTGAAACAATAGGTGTTTGCGGAGGAACAACAGTGCTTTTCTTTTGTTGCAACAGCTGACAAGCCGAAGCAAATACAGCGAAGGTAAAAGGTAAAAGCCAAAAACGAGTTAGTTTTATCATGCGCACCAATTTCCACAAACATAAACAATAGCTTTTTCAAATAAAATAAATCACGTAAGTTTGTTACATGTTGCAAATCAAAGTAAACAATCAAGAAATTAAAACGCTTTCGCTTTCTTCTTCTGCCGAAGTAGAGATGCTAGAGCCAGGCAGATTTCTTTTGCGCAAAGACAACAAAGTGTTTGAAATATTTTTGTTGGGCGAAAGTGAAGATGGCAACGAGATGGAAATACAAATCAACCAGCATTATTTCAAAGTAAATATTCAAAATGAGCTCGATCAACTCTTAAACAGTTTGGGCTTTAAGAGCAGCGATGTGAAGAAAGTGAAAGAGTTAAAATCGCCTATGCCTGGTAAAATAGTGGCGGTGATGGTAAATGAAGGAGATGAAGTGAAGCCTGGACAGCCCCTACTGATTTTAGAAGCCATGAAAATGGAGAACGCATTGCAGGCCATTTCAGAGGGGAAAGTGGAAAAAATTATGGTAGAAAAAGGAACATCTGTAAATAAGAACGACATATTGATTAAGTTTGCATAAAATAAGAGTGCGTATGTTTAAATATATTTTACCAATAATTACATTGTTTTTTGTTGCTTGTGGAGACAGCGATAACGAAGGAGGAAAACAAAATACACAAGAAAATTTTGCGCAAAACAACTCTCAGTTTGGCAGAAAAAGAGCTTTGGTGATCAGCAAAGACGGCATAACCTTAACCGAACAAACAGATTACCCAGTATTTAAAGATGCGGAAATCACGATGATTAGTCCGAAAGACAAAGCCACCCCAGGCAAAACTAACTTCGAATTTTCTGTAGGCAATTTCACCTTAGGCGAACAAACCTCTGAACAAGAAAAATTAGGGTTTAAAGGAGAAGAAGACGGCCAATTCATCACCTTCATAAGTAGTGGTCATTTGCCAAAGCATTCGATAGAATCAACTATTGAAGAGATGATAAACCCTGGGGAAAACTACGTATTTGCTGCACTAACCCGCTCTTACAACATGTCGGTACACGATGCCGCCAAAGGTTTTGTTTTTTCTAAAATCACTATTGAAGACAACAACAAATCAAAAATCACCAAACCAACTGGCAGCCACATTGTGCCTTTGAGTCCGATGGGCGAATACCCCTTTGAATTCTCTAAAAAAATATTATTAGATTTCTTCTTAATCGATACCAAATTGAGCGATGGCGGAAACTACGTTTTGATTACAATCGACAACACAGAATTTAAAATTACCAAATGGGCTTCATTCTCTATTGAAGGGTTGAGTTTTGGTAGTCACAGTATTTCTTTCAAACTGATGGATGCCAAAAATCAAGTGATACCCGGACCCTTTAACGACCTTGGTAGAATTGAATTTAGCTTAAAGGAAAAAGAAATTACTTTGTAGTACTATTGGTGAATCACCAATATGTCTTCTTTAATCTCGAATTTGTAATCTTTAGAATAACCCGCTAAGAAATCTTGCACTTCTTTAACCGTTGGGTAATCTCTTGTGCCGTTGAACAAACGAGCATCGTCAACCAAAATAATGTGATTTTTTACTGGGTGCTCTAGCACCGTTTTCAACTCTTTAATGATGGGAGTTTCTAAAACACCTTTGGCGGTGATATCACCCGAATAGTGACCATCAAGCCAAAACAAAATAGGCTCATTAATATCTTTAATCACTTGAGGCAACATGCTTCCGCTATCGCCAAAAACGATGTTTACATTTTTATCGTTCTCAAATTTCTTGATAGCATTTTTGTATAAAATTTCACTCAACTCAATAGAGTACAATTTTTTAAACTGACCCTTCATAGAATTGATCATGATGCCTAAAAAAGTACCGCTTTCTACAAAAACCTGAATGTTGTGTTTGTTGGCAAAATGACGAATAACGTCTTGCTTAGCCGAATGTGGAACAGGAACAGAATTAGGATTAGACGCTCTTTGTTTAATGAACTCATTGTTCGATTGATCATATATCTTTTGCAAAGCATCAATTCTCATTTTCTCATAAACAGATGTTGGCAAAAATGTGCGTAAGAGCGTTTCTTTAATCTTCATATCTTAATTTTTCTAAAGTGGCGAAGGTAGCTAATTTTCTAGCGCTCTAAAAATGGAATTTTAGCTATCTTAGTGGCGCAGCAACAAAAATTCTGAAACAGCATGATTTATCAAGGTATTGCCATGTCGAATCGCTTTCCTTCGGGAAGAAAAAGCGTAACTATTGAAATCGGATTGAGCGACATCGTGTTTTCTTTAGACGAAGAAAAAATTCGCTTCTCATTGCAAGGTACCGACATTAGCGTAGGTGGCGCTTCAGATAGATTGATTTATTTCAATCATCCATCTCATCCCGATATTTCTTTTTACACCACCGATAAAAAAATACTGAAAGACCCTAATTTACATTACCACGAACACGCGCAAAGCGGCGTGAAAAAAGTAAAGAAAACAAGAGCCATCAATTGGACAATTTGGTTGAGCATCTTAGGATTTTTCCTTGCCATCATTCTTTCGCTCTTCATCTTTAGAACAAACATAATGAAAGGCGTGGCCAACCAAGTTCCGCCATCATGGGAAAAAGAAGTAGGCGACAAACTTTTTGAAGAAGTTAAAACAGAATACAAATTGATTAAAGATTCTGCATTGATTGCCGAACTTACACAAACCTTGCAGCCATTGGTAAATGGCATTGGCGACACCTCTTTTCATTTTAAATTTTACATCGCCAACAATCCAACAATGAACGCTTTTGCTATGCCGGGGGGCAATGTAGTAATACACTCGGGTATTATTCAAAAAGCAGCGTCGTGGGAAGAATTGATGGGTGTTTTAGCGCACGAGTTAGCGCACGTTACACAGCGTCATCATGTGCGTGGCATCATTTCTAACTTAGGCATTTATGTGGCACTTTCTGCATTGGTGGGCGATGCCAGCGCATTATTGGGAACCTTAGCTCAAGCAAGTGGCTCTTTAACTTCTTTGAAAACCAGCAGAGAATACGAAACCGAATCAGATGAAACAGGATGGCAATATTTATTAAATGCCAACATCAATCCCGAAGGAATGATAGGTATGTTTAAAAAATTACAAAAAGAATATCCCGAAGACAAAGACACCGAAGAGCTCACTTCTTTGATAAGCAGTCACCCTGCTATTGGCGAAAGAATTGAATTGTTAACCACAAAGAAAAGTGAATTAAAAAACAAAAAAATCATCACATTTAAAAATTCTTTTGATACATTTAAAACGCGCTTAAAAACAGATTTAGATAAACAATAACAGATGGAAATTAATTTAACAGGAAAACCTGCTTTCAATTACGTAAACGTAGATTTACAGCCAGGTGAAACCATTATTGCCGAAGCAGATGCTATGGCAAGTATGGCCGCCGAATTAACAATGGAAGCCAAAATGAACGGCGGATTTTTTGGCGGATTGGTAAAAAAATATGTGGGCGGAGAAAGCTTCTTCGTAAATCACGTTACCAACAACAGCAACGCTGTAAAACGCATTACACTAACACAACCAACACCTGGCGACATGAAAGTGCTAGAACTTAATGGCGACAGCTATTGCCTGCAAGGCGGTGCCTATGTGGCGTCAACTCCGGGAGTGAAATTGGGCGTTAAGTGGGCTGGTATCGCTTCTTTCATTGGTGGCGAAGGATTATTTAAACTTCAAGTTTCTGGCACAGGAAAAGTGATTTTTGGTGCTTACGGTGCTTTAATAGAAAAAGAAATTGATGGCGAATACATTGTAGATTCGAGTCATTTGGTGGGTTATACTCCCGATATGAAATTGAAAATGCAACTATCAGGAGGCATTTTCTCTAGCTTCTTTGGTGGCGAAGGACTCGTTACAAGAGTAGAAGGAAAAGGCAAAATCATCATTCAATCGCGCAGCGTGAGCGGACTCACAAAGTGGTTAAATAAATTCTTTTAACCCAGCTAACATTGAACTTTAAACATTAAACATTGAACTAATTTATGAATGTTAAGATAGAAAAAGGTCCGGGTGCAGCAGCTGCAAAAGTAACCTTACTTCCCGGAGAATCATTCACTGCAGAAGCAGGTGCGATGATAGCCATGAGCGACAATTTACAAATTGAAACAACCACACATAAAAAGAATTCGCGCGGCATTATGAAAGCCATCAAAAGAATGGTTTCGGGCGAAAGTTTTTTCTTAAATCATTTCACTGCAGGTTCTCAAGGTGGCGAAGTGTATTTGGGTACAGCATTGCCTGGCGACATGTTTACTTACGAATTGAATGGCGATAAACTAATCGTTCAGGCTGGTTCTTACGTAGCTTCAGATCATGATGTAAACATTGAATTCAACTGGCAAGGTTTCAAATCTTTGTTCTCTGGCGAAAGTGCATTTTGGTTGAGTGCCAGCGGAAGAGGAACAGTAATTTTAAATTCATTTGGCGCTATTTATCCTATTGAAGTTGATGGCGAATACATTGTAGATACAGGTCACATCGTAGCTTTTCAAGAAAGCTTAAATTTCAGTATTTCAAAAGCGGGAACAAGTTGGATTAATTCTTATTTCGGCGGAGAAGGCTTAGTTTGTCGCTTCAAAGGAAAAGGAATAGTTTGGTGCCAATCGCACAACGATAACTCATTTGGATTTACTTTAACTCCTGGATTAACACCTAGATAAAATGGAAAACACATTCGAACATTATATGGAAGGACAACCCGATTACGCGTTGTTAACCGTTAAAATTCCTTCGGGAAAAACATTAAAAGTAGAGGCTTCGGCCATGGCTACCATGGATACGAACCTTAAAATGAAAACCAAGATGAAAGGCGGCTTGGGCCGTTTACTCACTGGCGAATCTATTTTCATTAACGATTTTACTGCCGAAAATGGTGATGCAGAAATTAAAATCGCTCCTTCTTCTCCAGGTGATTTGGTGCGCTATGCCATGAATGGCAGCGAAACTTTCTATTTGCAAAGCTCGGCTTTTGTGGCTTCTGCTCCATCGGTAACCGTTAATTCTAAATGGCAAGGGTTCAAAGGATTTTTTAGCGGTGCTGGATTGTTCTTGGCGCAGGTAAGCGGACAAGGCGATCTTTGGTTCAACTCCTTTGGTGGAATTTTAGAGATAGATGTAAAAGATTCTTATGTAGTTGACACTGGAAATATAGTGGCGTTCACTGGTGGATTACAATACCAAGTAACGCGCTTTGGCGGATACAAATCTTTGTTCTTCTCTGGCGAAGGATTGGTGTGCCGATTTAGCGGTGAAGGTAAAGTGTGGATTCAAACGCGCAAACCTGGTCCAATGGCTTCCTGGGCTTATCCATTTAGACCAGAAGGCAAAAACAATTAAACACTAATGTGACTTCATCAAAAAGAAATATTGTAATAAGCAGTGGTTTGGCGATAGCTCTGCTGCTTATTACTTCTTTCCTCTATTTTCAACACAGCGCCAACAACCTAAGCACTTCTCTACAAGAAAATTTCGCGCAAGAACTTAGCGCACAGCAAAAATTACTACAACTAGAACTAAGTAATCTAGCCACTCAAAACAACAACGAAGAAGAACTGCTCAGCACCAAATTTTTAGCGTTCAAAAACTTGTATGAAAAAGAAGGTATAAGTCTCTTCATCTACAAAGATTCTTCCCTAGTTTTTTGGAGCAACAACGAAGAACCTATCGACAATTTATTATTGACCAAAGATGGATTTTTGAATTCGTTGGGTGGATTTTACGAGAAAATCTCTCTGCAAAAAAACAACAAAACTTATGTGGCCTTGCTCACCATTAAACAAGAGCATCAATTTGAAAATTCATTTGTAAACACCACCTTTCAAAAAAGATTTACGCTACCTAAAAACGTTGATATCACTGTAGATAATAAAATAAGTGACTTTCCTTCCTTATCAAATAATTACTTGCATCTCGATTTCTCAAAGGCCGAAAATCACAGCAACATCACGGTTTCATTCATAGAATTTTTCGCAATTTTACTATTGCTTTTTGCGCTCTTCCACACAATTAAAAACACTGCGCTTTTCATCTCCTGTTTGCTATTACTAAGATATTTATTGCTCGAATTTCAATTTCCTTTTCATCTCTACGAAGCAACATTAATGGCCCCCGAATTCTTTGCTTACTCAACGTGGTTACCCTCTTTAGGAGATTTGTTGTTGCACAGCATTTTTGCTCTTACATTCATTCTGTTCATTGCCAAACAAGAAATTAAATTGAATGCAGCGCCACGAATTACAACATTCCTTGTGCTCTTCGCGCTGCTATGTGCCTCCGTATTGCTTTCAGAAACCATTGAAGTTTTGGTTTTCAACTCGAATGTTGAATTGGATGTAAAAAAAGTATTCGCCCTCGATTTCTACAGTTTTACGAGTCTGTTCATCATCTTAATTTTAATGTATTCTTTCCTGCTCTTCGCCATTAAAATGAGCAAAGTATTGAAAGAAAACAATATTGAAAACAAGTTGATTGCAAGCAACATCATCATTTGTTTAAGTATCGCATGTATATTCTATTTTGTATTAGATGAGATAGATGACATTTACACTTTGTTACTTATTATTCCTATTGCTGCTATACTGTTCTTCCGCACCTACAAAGGATATTCCACGTTTGAGCCAAGTTCTACGGTGTTTCTAATGCTCTTTATTTCCTTCTATGTTTCGGCCGTTTTAGAAAACAATTTAGAGCGCAAAGAAAAAAATTACCGCAAACAAAAAATATCGTTGATGTCGACTAACCGCGACCCCATTGCCGAATACCTTTTTAACAGTGTTGTACCTAAAATTAAGAGTGATAGCATACTTTTTTATATCGACGATTCTTTGCTTACCATTCAATATTTAAGAGAAAATTTCTCTGATAAATATTGGGATAAATACGATTTAAATGTGGTAAACAACGATGATCTTTCAAAGATGGAAATGATTTATCCTAATCTTTTTCATTCAGAAAATTTATCGAAAAATGGAGCCTATATTGCCGAATTTCCCTTGCCGGAAAATCACAAATTTCATGTATCACTCACCCCCAGAGATATGCCCGATGAGCCAGGATTTCCGGTACTTTTGGTAAACAAAGAAACCGAAAACAACACTTTAAATGCCGAATACTCATCAGCCAAATATTACGATGGAAAATTGGTGAACAATAATGGCGCTTACCACTACCCTTTGGCGCTCTCTTCTTTCACCAATAACAACGATGAAGAATTTCAATGGTTGGAAACAAATGGATACAATCATTTGCTTTACCGAATCGACAAAAATTCAAGCATCATCATCAGCTTAGAATCGTGGGGCGTATGGAATTTATTTTCTGTTTATTCTTACCTCTTCATCTTGTTTTGCTTAATTGCACTAGTCTCTTTCTCACTCTCCTATCTATTTTCTCACTCTCCAGTTCAGCCATCGTTTAAAAACCGACTACAATTCAGTATGCTTATTTTGCTTTTTTTCTCAGCAGTAATGACGGGTGCTGGTTCGGTATATTATATAAGCAAACAATACAACAAAAAGAACGAAGAAGCCATTACTGAGAAAATAAAATCGGTGAAGATGGGTGTAGAACGCCGACTCAAACGCAGAAATGGTTTTAGCGACAAAGAATTGATACAAGAAAAACTTGATAGATACTCTAAAATATTTTTTAGTGATATCAATCTTTTCGATGCCAATGGAAGAATAATTGCTTCTTCACGCAACGAAATTTTTAGCGAAGGTTTACTGTCGCAAAACATGCACCCACAAGCTTTCTATCAAATGCATTATTTGCACAAAACGCATTACACGCAAACCGAAGAAATCGAATCGATGAAATATCTATCGGCTTATACTCCTTTTTTCGATGACAAAAGCAAAGTAATGGGTTACCTTAATTTGCCTTATTTCTCTCGACAAAATGAATTGAGTACAGAGATTTCGAACTTCTTGGTGGCCTTGGTAAACATTTACGGATTGTTGGTAGTATTATCACTTTTAGCTGCTTTAGTAGTGTCAAATTATATTACCAAACCACTTAGTATCATTCAAGAAAAATTGAAAAATATTTCATTAGGCAAACGCAACGAAATGATTCAATGGAGTGGCACTGATGAAATTGGAAGTTTGGTTTCTGAATACAATAGAAAGGTTTTAGAATTGAGCGAAAGTGCAGAAAAATTAGCCAAATCGGAACGTGAAGGTGCATGGCGTGAAATGGCTAAACAGGTAGCACACGAAATTAAAAATCCGCTCACACCCATGAAGCTCAATGTGCAATATTTAAAACGTTTGTACAAGGATATTCCACAAGATGAATTTGAAGAAAGACTCACCAAAATTTCAAACAGTTTAATTGAACAAATTGATACGCTCTCGAACATTGCTACTGAATTTTCGAACTTCGCGCGCATGCCCGATCCTGTTTTGGAAGAAGTAGATATGTTGAGTGTATTAGAAAATTGTCAGCAACTCTATTCCGATAAAGAGGAAGTAAAAATTAACATAGAAAATCACGCTAAAAATACTTTGGTAAAAGCTGATAAAGATCAAATGTTGCGCGTTTTCAATAACTTGGTGAAAAATGCCATTCAATCTATACCCGAGGATAGAAGCGGAAAAATTGAAATGATTCTTAAAAATTTGAACAACAAAATTATCATTGAAATTCGCGACAATGGAAAAGGAATTTCTGAAGACGTTAAAGAGAAAATTTTTATTCCTAATTTCACAACGAAGAATTCGGGCATGGGGCTCGGACTCGCCATGGTGAAAAAAATGATAGAAGGGATTGATGGTAAAATTTGGTTTGAAAGCACCGAAAATATCGGCACTACATTTTATATAGAATTGCCAACATTGAACATTGAACATTAAACTTTGAACTAAATATGAAATACACTATTGGAATCGACATTGGAGGAACCAACACAGAAATTGGATTGGTAGATGAAAACGGACACGTTGTAGCTTACAAAAACTTATCTACAAAGGCTTATCCGGTTTTTGAAATGTTTGTAGATACTTTATCTGATGAAATTAAAACCATCATCAACGCCAACAAAGACAAGGAATGTTTAGGTATTGGTATTGGTGCGCCAAACGCGAACTATTACAACGGTATGATTCAAGAAGCCGTGAATTTGTTGTGGAGAGGTGATTTACCATTGAAAAAAGAAGTAGAAAAACGAACAGGCTTAAGCGTTTATGTTACCAACGATGCGAACGCTGCTGCTATTGGTGAAAAACTATTTGGTGCTGCTAAAGGTATGCGCGATTTCGCTGTTATTACTTTGGGTACAGGCGTGGGCTCTGGCATTGTAGTAAATGACGAAATGGTGTATGGTCACGATGGATTTGCAGGTGAGCTAGGACACATCATCATTGAAGAAAACGGACGCTTATGCAACTGCGGAAGATACGGCTGTTTGGAGACTTACGCTTCTGTTACGGGCTTGGTAAATACTGCCCGACAAATGGCAGAAAACTATACAGGTAATTCAACTTTAAAAGCTGTAGGCAAGGAAAATATCACAGGTAAAATGATTGGTGATGCTGCGCGTGATGGCGATGAATTGGCAATTGAAATTTTCGATTACACTGCAAGAAAATTAGGAATAGGCTTGGCAAATTTGGTTGCTATCACAAGACCAGAAGCCATAATTTTATACGGTGGTATGGTTAAAGCCAACGAAGTATTGCTTGTACCAACAGAAAAATACATGAACGAATTCATGCTACACATGTGGAAAGGAAAAGTGAAATTGTTGAAATCAACTCTGCCTGGTCCGAACGCCGCAATTGTTGGCGCCGCTGCATTAGCTGCTGAAGAAGTTAGTAAAGGAAGAAAATAAATAAGTAGGGCAATAGTCCCGTCGGTTTAAGGGTGACAACTACTACTCAAGTAACACTTACCCAGTATGTCATCCTGAGGTACCCCGAAGGAACTATTGTCCTGCACATCAAACCACAATTATGAGCTACACCAATATCATATCACAAATTGCGGATGGAATCTCCACCATCACCATCAACCGTCCGCAACAACTCAATGTGCTCAACAAACAAACCATTGAAGAGTTAAACTCCGCATTGAATGAATTAGAAAATAATGCGTCTGTGCGTGTTGTCATCATCACAGGTGCTGGTGAAAAAGCATTTGTTGCTGGTGCCGACATCAAAGAATTTGCTCAATTCTCTACCGAACAAGGCAAACAACTGAGCGCCAAAGGTCACGAATTGTTGTTCGATAAAGTCGCCAATTTCTCCAAACCTGTTATTGCAGCCATCAACGGATTTGCATTGGGTGGAGGGTTGGAATTAGCCATGGCTTGTCACATTAGAATTGCCTCTGAAAATGCACGTATGGGCTTACCTGAAGTCGGACTTGGCGTTATCCCTGGCTATGGCGGAACACAGCGCTTACCTCAACTCATTGGCAAATCAAAAGCCATGGAAATGATTCTCACAGCCGAAATGATTGATGTTAAAATTGCATTGCACTACGGCTTGATAAATCGCGTAGTTCCATCAACAGAATTACTCGCAAAAGCGACCGACATCGCAAAAAAAATAATGAAGAATTCTCCTATGGCTTTAACGTCTGCTATAAAAGCGGTAAATGCCAATTATACTGATGGTCTAAACGGTTTTGCAGAAGAAATAAAACTCTTTGGTGAATGCTTCGGCACCAAAGATTTTGAGGAAGGAACCACTGCATTTTTAGAAAAAAGAAAAGCGAATTTTTAAGAAATATAAACAATCAAATCTTAATAGTTCCTGCCATTTATAAGTGCACAAACAAGAGTTTAGGCCTATCTTCGAAGCCTAATGAGTGCAATTAAAAAATTACTCGGACAAACAGCCGTTTACGGACTAAGCAGCATATTGGGCAGAATGGCCAATTACCTCTTGCTTACTCCCCTTTTTGCACGCGTTTTTTCTGTTGAACAATTTGGCGTAATCACCAACACCTACTCATGGGTGGCCATGATGATTATTTTCTTTACTTACGGTTTAGAAACTGGTTTTTTCCGTTATGCCTCGTCACATGAAGACCGCAAAGATGAGGTGTATTCTACCGCCTTTATCTCTGTGCTATCCACCTCCATTCTTTTGGTGGGCGCTATTGTCTTCTTCTCTCAAGATATTGCTAATGCAATGAAATATCCCGACCATAGTGAGTTCATCACCTATCTTGGCATAATCGTAGGTATCGATGCGTTAACCGCCATTCCGTTTGCTGGTTTAAGAATGAAGGAAAAGGCTAAAAAATTTGCATTTATACGATTGTTCTCATTGGGTGTAAATATTTTCCTCAATTTCTTCTTTTATGTACTTTGCCCTTACCTCACTAGTGAATACAACTACGAGTGGTTCAACAAATTGATTTATTTAGTTTACGAACCACATGTTGGTGTTCGCTATGTCTTTATTGCGAACCTCATAGCTAGCATTGTGACCTTCTTACTACTGCTTCCCGAAATTGTAAATCACCGTTGGAAATTCGATGTTCCTCTTTGGAAAAAGCTAATTCCTTACTCAGCACCCATGCTTTTTGTTGGCGTTGCTGGAGCGGTAAATCAGCATTTCGATAAATTAGTGACCAACTACCTATTACCCGAAAAATTAGCCTTACACGAAATTGGAATTTACGGCGCCATATTCAAATTGTCTATCATGATTACGCTGTTTATTCAAGCCTATCAATACGCTGGAGAACCCTTCTTCTTCAAGAAAAGTAAAGATGTTGATGCTAAAAAAACCTTCGCTGATGTTGCCAAATATTTCACACTAATTACCTGTATCGGTTTCTTGGGAATTATGCTGGGGGCCGAACTTTTACTCAATACTCTTTTAGGCAAAGAAGAATTTAAAGAAGGTTTATTTGTGTTGCCGCTAATTATGATGGGCTCTATCTTTTACGGCATTTACTATAGCTTAAGCAACTGGTATAAGTTGAGCAACAAAACATATTTTGGCGGACTCATTTCCTCTTTCGGAAGCGTGATTACCTTGGTGGGTAATTTCTTGCTAATTCCCTTTTTCGAAAAGCTAATGCCTGGCAAAGGCTACTTGGGTTGCGCCATTACCAACTTTACGTGTTATTTGGCGATGGTGGTGATTTCGTATTATCTCGGACAAAAATATTACCCCATCAACTATCCAGTAAAACGTATTTTATTCTATTTGGCTTTGGCCATGGCACTTGTAGCGGTAGATATGCTCATCACTTCACACCTTGGCACAGTGCTTAGATATTCTATTTCAAGCGTACTGTTTTTGGGCTACATAGCATTGGCTTACATTTTAGAAAAACCGAAAAAAATTATACCTTAGAACACCAATATTTGCGAGCATGACGAAAGTGAAAGTGATCAATAAATCGAAGCATAGTTTACCCAAATACGAAACATTGTTTTCGGCAGGTATGGACCTTCGCGCAAACATGGAAAATCCTATTGTTTTAAAACCGCTCGAAAGAGCTTTGATTCCAACAGGATTGTTCATTCAACTGCCGCAAAATTGTGAAGCACAAATTCGTCCGCGCAGCGGCTTAGCCTTCAAAAAAGGAATCACCGTTTTAAATTCTCCAGGCACCATTGATGCCGATTATCGCGGAGAAATTGGCGTTTTGTTGGTGAACCTTTCGGCGCAAGATTTTGTAGTTGAAGATGGAGAGCGCGTAGCACAAATGGTTGTTGCCGAGTTCAAACAAATAGCATGGGATGAGAGTGCAGAATTAGAAAACACAGATAGAGGCGCTGGTGGTTTCGGAAGTACAGGAGTTAAATAAATTATATAAAAATCAACCGCATGAAAATTATCGTTCCAATGGCAGGTATGGGTAAAAGAATGAGACCTCATACACTTACCACTCCAAAACCTTTGATTCCTGTTGCAGGAAAATCAATCGTTAAAAGTTTAGTTGAAGACCTTGTAGGTGTTTGCAAAGAAAAAGTTGACGAAATTGGTTTCGTTATTGGCGACTTCGGTAAAGAGGTTGAAAAAGAATTAATCGCTATTGCAGAAAGCTTAGGCGCTAAAGGAAAAATATTTTATCAGAAAGAAGCATTGGGTACAGCGCACGCTATTCTTTGTGCACAAGAGCTTTTGGTGGGTAAAACCATTGTAGCTTTTGCAGATACTTTGTTCAAAGCAAATTTCACTTTAGATGACGCTGCAGATGGTATTATTTGGGTTCACAAAGTAGAAGATCCGCGTGCTTACGGTGTGGTGAAAATCGACGCCAACAACCACATCACCGACTTCGTTGAAAAACCAGAAACTTTTGTAAGTGACTTGGCCATCATTGGTATTTACTACGTGAAAGATGGTGAAATGCTAAGAAAAGAAATGCAGTACTTAATCGACAACGATTTAAAAGACAAAGGAGAATATCAATTGACTAACGCTTTGGAAACAATGAAACAAAAAGGCGTGAAATTCACTCCGGGCGCTGTTGATGAGTGGTTAGATTGCGGTAACAAAAATGCCACAGTAAACGCCAACCAACGTGTGTTGGAATTCAAAAAAGGAGACGCTTCATTGAAAGGTTCTTTCAAAATTGTTAACTCTGTTATCATTGAGCCTTGCTTCATTGGCAATGGCGTAGAGTTGGTAAATTCGGTGGTGGGTCCGCATGTATCTATCGGAGACAATACCAAAATCACTTCTTCCGTTATCAGCAACAGCATCGTACAAAAAAACACCAAAATTTCTAATTCAAACATTAAAAATTCTATGGTAGGCAACTATGCTGAAATTACAGGCGCAGCGCGTGAATTGAGCGTGGGCGACTATAACACAGAGAATTAATATTGATGCAATGGCGTTTAGCGATAGCTTTAGTACTGCTTGTTTTTGCTTCGTGTAAAAACAAGCAGTTGCTTAGCGCCAATGATGAAAAAAAGCTCTCTCCCGACGACGACTTCAAATTCAACTACCACTTTGTAGAAGCCAAAAGGTGTCAGATTTTACACCAAAACGACAAAGCAAAAGCGAATTTCGAAAGTGCTTTAAAAATCGACAACACCTGCGCTACCTGCTACTACGAATTGGCCATTATGGCCGATGAAGCCCACAACACTGCTGATGCACTTCGTTTGCTTAAAAAAGCCTTGAAATACGATGGCGAAAACAAATGGATTTTACGTTTCTACGCCGAGCTTACCCGTGAGCAAAAAATGTACGAAGAATGCATTTGGGCTTATGAAAAAATGGTGAAGGTTGAACCTACCGAACTGCAACATTACTACGATTTAGCACAAACACACATTGAAAACAGAAATTACGAAAAAGCCATAGTGGTTTACAACTCAGCTGAACAAAAATCGGGAATTAAAGCAGAAACTTCCATTCAAAAACATTCAATCTACGCTCGTTTAAACAAACCAACAGAAGCTATTGGTGAATTGCAAAAACTCATTGCCCACTTTCCAAAGGAAACTAAATATTTAATTCTGCTGGCCGATTACTACCACTATCTTAAACGGGATGAAGAAGCGGTAAAGATTTATGAAGATGCTGTAAATGTAATCCCTTGCCTTACACAAGCCCGACTATCTCTTTACGATTTCTATAGAACGCAAAACGAAAGAACAAAAGCTTTCGATCAGCTAGAAAAAGCATTCAAGTGCAAAGACATGAATGTAGATAGCAAAGTGGAAATTCTACTAAAATATTACAGCATTTCTAAAAACGATTCAATGCTGAGCAAAGAAATCTATCATTTGCTAGAGGTGGTCAATACCACTCACCCTAACGAAGCAGTTGCCATAACATTATTGGCCGATTATTACTACCGCGACAACGCATTCGAGAAGGCACGCAACGAATACAAAAAGGCATTAGATTTACAAGGCGATAAGTATTTAATTTGGAGACAAATTTTAGAAGTTGATGCTCAATTAAAAGACTATCAAAATATGTTTGATGAAGCTAATAAAGCTTTAGAATTATTTCCCATTCAAGCCGAATTGTATTGGTACAAAGGCATAGCAGCTATGCAACTTAAAAAGAACGACGATGCAATTGAAGCACTTGAAAGCGGAGTTGAATTGGTAGAAGGCAACAAGGCCTTAAAAGCCGAATTTTACTCGTACTTGGGCGATTTGTACAACACCAAAAAACTATATTCAAAATCTGATGAAAATTATGATAAAGCGCTAGAACTCGACCCTAAAAACTTCTATGTTCTCAACAATTATTCATACTACCTATCATTGCGAAAAGAACAATTGGAAAAAGCAGCAGAGATGTCGAAACTATCCAACGAATTGTCGCCAGAAAATGCATCGTTTGAAGATACCTATGGATGGATTTTGTACGAACAAAAGAAATACAGCGAAGCATTGGAATGGCTGCATAAAGCCGAGCAACATGGCGGAGAAAATAACGGCACTATTTTAGAACACATTGGAGATGCTTACTTTCGCAACGGAAATGTAGAAGAAGCAATGAATTATTGGAAAAAAGCCAAGGCTTCGGGGAACGAAATAAGTGATACTTTAGATTTGAAAATACAGCGTAAAAAAATTATTGATTGATGCGACAACTGCTCTATATATCTACCTTTTTGCTCTTCGCTGCGTTTGCCTGCAAGGCATCGAAAAAGAAAGCAAAAACAAAAGAGGCGTACACCGAAAATAATGTGTCGGTAAAAGCCAAATATTACAATCCGAAATTCAATTGGTTGAAAGGTAAGATGGACATTTCAGGAAGCGATATTCCGGTAGAAGTGAGCGCAAACCTTCGCATGAAAAAAGACAGTATCATTTGGATTTCGGCTTCCGTTGGCGGTTTTCCAGTGGCTAAACTGGTTTTTACCAAAGATACCCTTATCGTTCTCGACAATTTTAAAAACCGCTATTTCGCTGGCAACTACAAAAAGATTAACGATTCACTGCAAACAAACATCAACTTTGAAATGCTACAGGCTGTTCTTTTGGGTGAATTTTATCCTTTGTTTCACGACTCAACATACACTTCTTATCAAGAAAATTTAAGTGTTTTATACTGCACTCCTAAAAGAGAGCAAACCGAATTGGCTATTCAAAACAAAGGATTTTCTTCATCTTCAAAACCCTTTCATGCTATTTGGCTAAACGACGACAGCACTCGTGTTCAGAGAGTTTACTATCAAGAACCCCTTAAAAAAGTAATTTTAGATATCGTGTACTTAAGTAGGCACGATGACGATAAAAAATTACCTAAAATAACAGAGGTAAGAATGAAAGGCAAAGACGAAAAAGAAAGCACTATTCGTTTAGAATTAAACAAAATGGATATTCAAAAAGATGCTTTAGATACCGAAATAAAAATTCCTCAAGGATATGTTAAGATGCAATAAAATATTCTTAGTCGTTTTACTTTTTTCTTTTTCGCTAGGCTACGCGCAAAAAGACAATCAGAGCGAACTTGCTAAAAAGAAAAGCAAAAAGGAAAAAGAAATGCAAGACTTAATTGCATTGGAAAAGGAGACAAAACTCAAAAAGAAATCTACCGAACTTACGCTCTTCATCCTCAACAAAAAAATAAGTGTGCGCGAGCAAATGATTAACGCATACAACCAAGAAATTAGGAAAGTCGCTCGCAATATTGAAGGACAACAATCGGTGGTTAGAAAACTAGAACGCGATTTAACTAGTTTGAAAACGCAATATTCACGTATGTTGCAATACGCTTACAAAACACGAAAATCAACCGATAAATTATTGTTTATTCTATCGGCAGGTAGTTTCAATAAGGCTTACAAAAGATGGAAATACATTCGCGACCTCAATAAATTTCGAAAGAAACAAGCCGAATTGATTGAAGCAAAACGCGCCGAAATAAAAGGAGAAGTTGCCAAATTAGAAGAGATTAAGAGTGGCAAACAAACATTGCTGGCATCAGAAAACGAAGAAAAACAAAAACTAACAGGCGAAAAGTCAGAGAAGGAAGAAGTATATCAAGACTTGCGCAAACAACAAGAAGACATCAAAAAGGAATTGAAGAAAAAGAAAAAAGAGGCCGACGAGCTAGATGCAGCCATTAAAGAAATCATTAAAAAAAGTATGGAAGTGGCCAAGGGTAGCGGTAAGACGCCTGGCGCTTACATTGCCACTCCCGAAGAAAAAGCGCTTTCAGCAAATTTTGCCGGTAACCAAAAGAAATTGCCTTGGCCAGCAGCCAGCGGCACCATATCACAAACCTTTGGCGACCACAAACATCCGGTTCTAGAAACAGTAATGACGCACAACAATGGTATCGACATGGTGGTGCCAAAAGGAAGTACAGCAAGGGCGGTGTTTAAAGGCACAGTAAGCGCAGTTCTTATTCTACCTGGTGATAAATATGCAGTGCTCATCAAACACGGTGAATATTACACCATGTACTCTAACCTTGATAATGTTTCGGTTAAAAAAGGAGACGAAGTAAGTACCAAAGGTGAAATTGGAGTGGTTAAAACCAACAGTGAAGATGGTAAAACAGAATTGCACTTTGAGATCTACAAAGGAAGTGTTGTTATGAATCCAGAAAGTTGGTTGAGTCCGAGATAAATTTGAAGAGGAGTGTGCGTAAGATTTGATTCCCGTTTAAGCGAAATTATGTAATCTTGAGTAATGGAGAAATTTACCTTCAAAAAGAGTGAGAAATTAAAAAGTAGAAAAATCATTACTCAACTATTTGAAAAAGGTAGTGTAGTTCCTTGTTATCCTTATAAAGCACTGTGGCTTAAAGAAGATCTTATGTCTCCATCTCCCGTGCAATTGTGTATCACTGTGCCAAAAAGATCATTCAAACGTGCACATGATCGCAACTACATCAAAAGAAAAATTAGAGAGGCCTACCGAAAAAATAAATCTCTTTTGTATGCTGCGCTCGATAAAAAAGAATTGAAAATTGCGCTTTTATTGATTTACACAGGTAAAGAAGATATAACAGCGCAAGCATTAGAAGAAAAATTGATTAAATTAATCGGCCAACTCAATGAAACTATTGCGTAAAATCGTAATCAAAATATTGGTTGGAATGGTGCGTTTGTATCAAGGTATGATTTCACCCTATTTAGGTGCAAAATGCCGATACGAGCCCACTTGCTCGCAATACGCCGTTGAAGCTTTAAACAAACATGGCGTATTAAAAGGAGGTTGGCTGAGTACCAAAAGAATTTGCAGTTGTCATCCTTGGGGAGGAAAAGGTTTTGATCCCGTTCCCTGAGTTTAAAATTATAGTATGAAAAGAAAAATATTTTTGTTTGTATCAATAGTTGTAATGCTTATCAGCGTTGCCTTTACAAACAACACCGATCAATTTGAATTATCGAAAAACCTCGACGTTTTCGCCTCCCTGTACCGCGAACTCAATACGCGTTATGTAGATGAAACCGACCCTGGTAAACTCATGAAAACGGGTATTGATGCGATGTTGGAATCCTTGGATCCTTACACCAATTATTATCCCGAATCGAAAATTGAAGATTACAAATTTATGCAAACCGGACAATACGGTGGCATAGGTTCTACGGTGCATAAAATTGGTGATTATTGTGTTATTTCTGAGCCATATGAAGGGTTTCCAGCCTACAAAGCGGGTTTACGCGCAGGCGATAAAGTACTTGAAATTAACGCCGTTTCTGCCAAAGGAAAAAATGTGAGCGACCTCAGCAAAATACTCAAAGGTGAGCCTGGCAGCAAAGTGAAATTAAAAATTGAACGCCAAGGAAAAGAAATGGATTTTGAAATTACTCGTGAAGAAATTCAAGTGAAATCAGTTCCTTATTACGCCATGCTCGACAAAGGTATTGGCTACATTAAACTCAGCAGCTTCACCGAAAAAGCTGGCAAAGAAGTGAAAGAAGCCTTGCAAGATTTGCAAAAAAGCAATGAATTGAAAGGGTTAATTTTCGACTTGCGTGGCAATCCGGGCGGACTCCTTCGCGAATCAATCGACATCGTAAATTACTTCGTGGATAAAGGAACTACAGTAGTAGAAACCAAAGGGAAATACAAAAATACTTCTGAGGTTAGAAAAACATTGAACTCTCCTATCGACACTCGCCTCCCACTCACAGTCCTGGTAGATGGTGGTTCTGCATCAGCATCTGAAATCGTTAGTGGAAGCTTACAAGATTTGGATAGAGCGGTAATCATCGGACAAAAAACATACGGCAAAGGATTGGTACAAGGAACCTACAACCTTAGCTACAACGCCATGTTGAAAGTAACTATCGCTAAATATTACACGCCAAGCGGAAGATGCATTCAAAAAATAGATTACGGTCACCGCGACGATAAAGGAAAAGCCATTAAAATTGCCGATTCGTTGAAAACTACTTTTAGAACCAAAAATGGCAGAGAGGTGATTGATGGTGATGGCATCAGACCCGACATTGAAATAGAGAAAGAAAAAGGGAATCCTGTGTTGGGCGCTTTAATTGAAAAAAACCATATTTTCAATTTCGCTACCGACTATCGCGCATCACATGAAAGCTTGATTGCTGCAAAAGAATTTAAAGTAAGTGATCAACTTTTCAATGAGTTTGTTAACTACTTAAAAGATAAAGATTACAGCTACACTACTGCCAGTGATAAAATTCTAAACGAATTTAAAAAAACAGCAGAAAATGAAAAATACATCGAAGCTGTTAAAGATGAGTACGAAGCTTTGCACAAAAAACTACAAGCACAAAAAAACAGCGATTTACTACTCTTTAAAGAGGAAATAAAACAGATGTTAAAAGAAGAAATTGCCAGCAGATATTATTATCAGAAAGGTAGAGCAGAAGCGGGTTTATCTAACGATAAGTACATTGAAAAAGCAATAGAAATTCTATTGGCTCAAGAAAAATACAACAGTCTTTTAAATCCTTCGGGCAAATAATACGTAACACCCGCATGACGATTTCAAAAGCAAGCAGATATTTATACATTTTAGGATTGTGCGTATTCGCTGCTTCATTGCCCCTATCGAAAACTTTCCTAACGCTTTCACAAATCGCACTAGGCTTAGCTTGGCTGCTGAACACCAACTATAAAGAAAAAAGAGAACTGCTCATTCACAACCGAATATTGTGGTGGTTTCCAGCTTTGTTTCTATTGCATTTTGCCTTCTTGTACAACACCGAAAATTTCGCCTACGCCTGGCGAGATATCACCATTAAAGCTCCTCTATTTGTAATTCCATTTATTTTGGCTTCTATGCCAAAACCTAGTCGCAAAGAATTGTGTTGGGTGATGGGTATCTTCATTGCTGCGGTTCTTTCTGTATCTGTTATTGGCATTAGTATGTATCTTCTGGGTGAATGGCACTTCACCGAAAAAGTAGCGAACTTCCGCAACCTCTCTCCCTTTGTATCACATATTCGCTTTAGTTTAATGGCTGTATTTGTGATCACTCTTTTGGTATTTGGCTACAAAGAAAAATTTGTATCGTTTTGGTTAGCGTTGCCCATTGCCATCATCCTAGTTATACATCTTATCATCATGGAAGCCATTACCGGCATAGGTATTCTACTTATCATTGGCTTGCCCCTATTTATGAAATTAATGGGTTGGCGCTACAAAAAAGATGGCGCTAAAATTTTATATATATCGAGCATTTTAGCCGCCGTGGTAGGCTTTTTTATTATGTATGAAGCTAAAGATATTTTCATCGCTAAAGACGATAGAATGGCTTCTTTGCAAAAAACAGCGCTTGGCAACGAATATTTTAACGATGAAATGAATACTGCTAAAGAAAATGGCTACTATATATATCGCTATATCTGCTATAAAGAGCTACATGAACAATGGGATAAAAGAAAAACCAAATATAAATTTAGCGCATTAAATGCTAAAGATAAAGCTTACCTAGAAGGCACCTTAATTAGGTACTTAACTTCTCTTGGGTATAAAAAAGATGCAGAAGGAATAAACAAATTAAGAGATGAAGATATTGCTAATATTGAAGTAGGTGAGGCAAACGCTAAAAATGTAGACATGAATCCCATTAGGAAAAGAATTCGTGAACTACTTTGGGAAACCGATGCCTATATCGCCAATCCTTCTCCAGGCGGAAACTCGTTAACACAAAGGTTTGGTTTTTGGAAAACAGGATTAGATATAGTGGAGACCTATCCCTTAACTGGCGTGGGCACTGGTGATGTGCAAGATGCATTTAACAAACAATACGATATCAATCATTCCCCTCTAGACAAAGATCATCGTTTGCATACACACAATCAATATATAACGCTTTGGGTAGCATTTGGTATTTTCGGACTCTTCTTCTTCCTTACCATGTTAGCTCATTTTTACCTTTTTGGTAATCAATTGGAATTTAGATTCGTATCGCAAATATTTATCATCATCATGATTTTATCGATGATTACCGAGGATACACTTGAGACTCAAGCAGGAGTTTCTTTGTTCGTGTTTTTCTTCTCCTTGCTGTGGACGCGCCAAAGTGCCGAGGAATAAGAGAAAAATCATTATGGTATAAAATTTGTCACAAAATAATTGCTGCTTTCGTAAAGCATTCATAATTTAACCCTCAAAGGATTCATAATGCTAAAGCAAAGTTTACAACAGAAACTACTTCAGAAGATGTCACCACAGCAGATTCAGTTGATGAAGCTGTTACAACTTCCTACCATTGCTCTTGAGCAAAGAATCAAAGAAGAAATTGAAAGTAATCCGGCTCTCGAAGATTCATCGGGCAACGACGACGATAACGCCGATGACAATTCTTTTGAAGACGATCCTCCAGAAGGTGAAAGCAGAGATGACTTCGATTTATCGGAATACATCTCAGATGACAATGAACCAGCTTATAAATACCAAGCCAACAACTATAGTTCAGATGACGAGGAACGCGAAGTGCCTATTTCTATGGGACAATCGTTTCAAGAACTTTTGTTAACTCAATTGGGCCTACAAGATATTGATGACCACGCTTATATCGTAGCTGAAAACTTGATTGGTAACCTCGATGAATCGGGCTATTTGAGCAGAGAGATTTCTTCTATTGTTGATGACTTAGCTTTCACACAAAATATTTCTACCACCGAAGATGAATTGAAAGAGTTGTTGAAATTAATTCAATCATTCGATCCTCCAGGGGTTGGTGCGCGTAACTTACAAGAATGTTTGTTGTTGCAAATCAAAAGAAAAAACAGAGCTACGCCTTCAATCGTGATGGCCGAAATTCTATTGGATAAATATTTCGATGCGTTTTCTAAACGTCACTTCGACAAGATTTTAAAGAAATTAGAAATTACCGAAGAATCTTTAAAAAGCGCAGTGAACGAGATATTGAAACTGAATCCGAAACCAGGAAACTCAGCCAACGAATCGCAACGTGCTGCGCAAAGTGTTATTCCCGATTTCATTTTAAACAGCAACGACGGCAATTTAGAATTGTCGCTCAACTCTAGAAATGCTCCTGAACTTAAGATTAGTAGAATGTTTAGCGAAATGCTAAAAACCTACAGCGAAAACAAAAAAGGTGCAGATAGAGAACAAAAAGAAGCGGTGATGTTTGTGAAACAAAAATTAGATTCTGCCAAATGGTTTATCGATGCCATTAAACAACGTCAGAACACCTTGCTTTTCACGATGCAAGCCATCATCGATTACCAAAAAGAATATTTTCTTACGGGCGATGAGACCAAGCTGAAACCAATGATTTTAAAAGACATTGCCGAAAAGGTTGGTGTTGATATTTCTACCGTTTCTCGTGTGGCCAACAGCAAATACATTCAAACTTCTTTTGGTACTTTATTGATTAAATCTTTCTTCTCTGAATCATTGCAAAACGACAGCGGTGAAGAGGTTTCTACCAAAGAAATTAAAAAGATTTTACAAGAATGTATTGAAGCCGAAGACAAAAAAGATCCAATGACAGACGATGCTTTAATGAAGGTTTTAAAAACCAAAGGTTACAACATCGCACGCAGAACAGTGGCCAAATACCGCGAGCAACTAAACATTCCAGTAGGAAGATTAAGAAGAGAGATTTAATGGAAGAAAAAGAAGCAATTGAAGCGCCGATCGCAAAATTTCTATCGTATCTCCTACATCCTCTATTCATGCCGCTTTACGGCCTATTACTATTGTTTTACAGCAATCGATTGAATGGTTTTAATTATTTCGCTAGCGAAGAAAGCAAGCAAGCCAATATGCAATTGTTTGTGTATGTTTTCATTTTCAATATTTTAATTCCTTTAGGCTTTGCTTATTTACTCAAAAAAAGAGGAAAAATAGAATCACTTGAAATGGAAAAAAAAGAAGACAGACAAATGCCTTTTTTAATTACGGCTATCTCTTATTTCTTAGGTTTTATTGTTATTCAAAAGGAAATTGGCAGCGCAATCAATCCCTTTCTAATATGGATTTTGGTGGGCGCAGAACTGAGCATCATCGCCACCCTAATCATCTCGTTATTTTGGAAAATCAGCATCCACATGATTGGTATAGGTGGTTTGGTGGGTATCAACATTTTAATGATGAAATTGAATATGGAATGGGATTATTACTTTTACGCATCCATACTTTTAGCCGGACTCCTAGCTTACGCCCGATTAAAATTAGAGGCACACACTTTTGCACAAGTGTTGGCAGGATTTATTATTGGAATTTTATCAGAAGCAATATTTTTATTGGGTTAATATCATGAATTTTACACACTCCTTAGCATCAAAACAACCAAACGTTGGCACTACCATTTTTGCGGTAATGACGGGTTTGGCCAATCAACATGGCGCAGTAAATTTAGCGCAAGGTTTTCCTAATTTTGAAGTGGATCCTGCATTGATTGCACTGGTAGATAAGCACTCTCGTGAAGGCAAAAATCAATACGCGCCTATGCCCGGTTTGCCCATTCTTAAAGAAAAAATTGCAGTTAAAATAGAAGAAATGTATGGCGCAAAATATCATCCCATCAATGAGATTTTAATTACTTCCGGAGCAACGCAAGCCATTTATGCATCGGTGAGCGCTATCGTTTTTCCTGGAGATGAGGTAATTGTTATTGAACCGGCTTACGACTGTTACGAGCCTGCTATTAAACTCAACGGAGGTGTTCCTGTGCGCACTCAACTTACCAAAGAATTTAAAGTTGATTGGACCGATGTAAAAAATAAAATTTCGCCAAAAACACGTGCGATTATGATAAACACTCCTCATAATCCAACAGGAAGTATTTTGCGTGCAGAAGATTTACAAACGCTGGAGAATATTGTAAAGGATACCAACATCATTATCATTAGCGATGAAGTGTATGAGCTCTTGGTTTTCGATGGTCAACGCCACGAAAGTGTTTGCCGCTATCCTACATTGGCCGAAAGAAGTATTGTGATGTATTCTTTTGGTAAAACCTACCACGTTACAGGCTGGAGAATGGGCTATTGCGTGGCGCCAGAAAACATCATGAAGGAGATTGTAAAATGCCATCAGTTTCAAACTTATTGCATTCACACACCTTCGCAGTACGCAATTGCCGACTACCTTGACAACAAAGAGAAATATTTAGAATTAAACGCTTTCTTTCAGCAAAAAAGAGATTACTTTCTATCGTTGGTGAAACAAACTAAGTTTAAAGCTTTACCTTGTGAAGGCACGTATTTTCAGTTGTTGAGTTATGCGCATCTATCTGATGAAAACGATAGAGAATACGCCAATAGATTAACCATCGATTACAAAATTGCTTCTATTCCCATCTCGGTTTTTTACCATAACTTCAGAGACGATAAAATATTACGTTTCTGCTTTGCTAAGACCAATGAGACTTTGGAGAAAGGCGTGGAAGGATTAATGAAAGTAAATTAAGTATGGAAGACTTGAAAATAGCCTTGGTGCAAACTTCATTGGTGTGGGAAAACCACAGCGCCAACTTAGAATTAATGAACCAACATTTGGCAAAAATTAATGATGCCGATGTGATTGTTTTGCCTGAAATGTTCACCACAGGATTTTCGATGGAACCTGCTCGTTTGGCCGAAAAAATGGATGGTAAAACCATGCAGTGGTTCGCGCAAAAAGCAAAAGAAAAAAATGCAGTAATTACCGGGAGTTTTATTGCTGAAGAAAACGGAAAATATTTCAATAGGTTGATATGGATGAAGGCTGATGGTTCTTATGAAAGCTACGACAAACGCCATTTGTTTCGTATGGCAGGTGAGAACAATCAGTACACAGAAGGCAGCAAAAAACTGATTGTAGAAGTAAAGGGCTGGAAGGTTTGTCCGCTTATTTGCTACGATTTACGCTTCCCCGTATGGAGCAGAAATGTGCAAAACGAATACGATGTTTTATTGTACACCGCCAATTGGCCTGAAGTAAGAAATCATGCGTGGAAAAGTTTATTGCCGGCTCGTGCTATAGAAAATCAATGTTATGTTGTTGCTGTAAATAGAATTGGAATGGATGGAAAAGCATTGCACTATAGCGGCGATTCTGTTGTGTTGGATTTCTTAGGAAAACCTCTAGCAGCAGCGAATGTAGGGAAAGAAGAAATTGTTGAAGCTGTGTTGAAGTATGAAGATTTAGAGAAATTTAGAAAAGGATTTCCTGCAGGTTTAGATCAGGATAAGTTTGAGATAAATTAAACAACCAGGGCAATAGTTCCTTCGGGGTGCCTCAGGATGACATACTAAGCTCATCAATACTCTGGTTGTAACCCGTCGGCTGACGGGCCCCGAAGGAACTACCGTCCTACACTACACTAAATCACTTTAAATTTCCAACCTACCTGCGAAAAATGATTCAACAATCTCGGCAAAACATACTTCATATTCTTCTCTGCCTTCTCGCTATCGTGAAACACAATAATATTTCCCTTCTCGGTATTTTGAACTACAATATTTAAGCACTCTTCGGGCAACAATTTCTCATCGAAATCACCACTAATTACGCTCCACATTACAATTTTATACTCACCTTTTAATTTGCGAATTTGAGAAGGTTTTATTTTGCCGTAAGGCGGACGAAACAGCTTGCTATCAATCACCTCCGCGGCTTTCTGCGTATTGGCAACATAATCTTTCGTAAGTGTTTTCCAACCATTAAAATGATCGTGAGTGTGATTGCCTACTTTATGTCCGCGACGCAATATTTCCTCATAAATTTCGGGATACAAAGCCACATTTTTTCCCAAGCAGAAAAAGGTAGCTTTTGCAGAAAACTGGTCTAAAACATCCAACACCCAAGGGGTGATGGTGGGGTGCGGACCGTCATCAAAAGTGAGATACAATTCCTTCTCTTTGGTTTTAACTTTCCAAAGCAATGATGGATAAATCTTTCTAAGCAACGATGGATTCTTGGCCAAATACATAGTTTACTATTGAGGCATTTTAACTTTAGATTCTAATTCTTTAACTAATTTGTCATCTAATTTATATACCGATGCAATGTACAACAAGCGCTGAATACGTTGCTGCGTATACTGCAAACGACCTTCTGCACTAACATTGTCGAAAGAGAATTTATCGCGTGATATGCTCATCTCTTGGAAGTAGTTGAACTCTTCAAAGAAATTCTTTTTGATGGTATTGAAGACCTTTAAACCTTTGTCTTTCTTGCCAATTTGGAAATAATTTTCTGCAACATCTACCATGTATCTTTCATCGTAACGGTAGTTTTTGTTAGGCAACATCAACACTATTTTATCCAACACTTTTTCTGCAGAATCTTTTTTGTTTTCTACAATTAACTGTGCGGCTAAACTTTGCATTACAGAACCCAAATGATAGCTCAAATTGTAGTTTTGCTCATCAATATAAATGTTGGTGTCTTGCATGTTACCCCAAGAGAATTTGTTCATCAAGTTGTTGTACAAAATAGAAGAATTAGTGCTACCTACATCACCTCTTTGTTCTTCGGCCGATTTAGTAGTAGCAATAGGTGTTAATCTATAGCACAAGCCTTCTTTACGGAAGTAATTTTGCAAACCAAAGAAGTTTTCTTGTCCCACTGTAGATGAGAAATAAATAGGTCTTTCCCAATTGTTGGTAGCAATTAAATCGAGAACCATCAACTTGCTTTTGTAAATAGCACCACCACCTAAAGTAAATTGAATTTCTTTAGGTATTTGGTTGTATTGGTCTTTAGTAACTGTACCGTTTGCAATAACAGCTGCAGAATCAACTTTAATCTTTATTTTTCTAGTAGTGATGAACTCCGTTCCTTTGTCTTCTGGATTTTCGCCAGGAAGTTTGGTTAACTTTTCATCGCTCGCTATCAACTTAACGATATCGTCGATGTCGGCACCATTGTTCCACATATCTTGCCATGTAGCCATCACATCTTTAGGTGTAAATCTCTCTAACATCGCTTTGTAGTTTTCATCCATCGGATTTAAGATATACACAACATCTCTATTTCTAGCGCGGTAATGATCGGGCGTTAAAGAGAAAGGAACAGCATCACTATCGTAAGCCTTTCTTCTCATTTGATCGATATACCAATCGGTATTCAACAAGCTTAAGTTCACTACGCGGACATCTGTACGGAAACCTTCAACCTCTTGCACATACCACAATGGAAAAGTATCGTTATCACCATTGGTAAATACAATGGCATTTTTAGCACACGATTCCAAATAACATTTGGCAATATCTCTAGCGGTATAACGGTTAGAGCGATCATGGTCATCCCAGTTTTCTGCTGCTAAAACATAAGGTACGCAGAAGGTTAATCCCAAGGCAACTATTGCTTTACCCGAATCACCTGTAACTACTTGTCCCAAATACATACAAACAATTGGTAAAACAGCTACCACAGCCCCAATGAACATGAGCGAATAACCCACTTCTTTGGCATCCATTCCATAAGCCAAAACGCCTAGTACTAAGCCCGATAAACCAGCAAATACAACCTCTTTGGAAGAATTGGCTTCTAACTTTACTAAAAAAGGAAGTGAAGAATCTTCTTTTTTGAATTTGCTCATGAAATGAATCAAAGCATGCACACCTATTCCGATCCATACTGCAAAAGCATAGAAGGAACCCACGTAAGCATAATCTCTTTCACGAGGTTGAAAAGGAGGTTGATTCAAATAAATAATGATGGCAACACCTGTCATGAAGAACATCAAAAACACAATAAATGCATCTTTGGTAGCTCTGGTGAAGTGGTAGATGAGTCCGATAATCGCCAATATCAAAGGCAAGAAATAATACACATTGTGGCCCTTATTGTTCTTCAAATAAGTAGGTAAATTTTTGGTGTCGCCTACGTGTTCTTTATCTATCACATCAAATCCGCTCACCCAGTTACCATGCATAGATTCGTTGAGGTTAGAGGCTTGCAAATCATTCTGACGGCCAGCAAAATTCCACATGAAATATCTCCAGTACATGAAGTTGAATTGGTAACGTGCAAAGAATTCCATGTCATCGGCAGCAGTTGGAAGGTAAACTACTTCTTCACCTAAATCGACTTTTTTACCCCTGCGTTTTTTCTTGAAATCTAACCAGTTGTTGTAAGCCTCACGGTGACGATCTTCGGTACTGTACATCCTTGGAAAGAATTTTTGCACTTTAGGGTGGAAGTTGTAGCCTTTGTTGCTTCCGTCATCCGACATTAAGTATTCTTCAGCATTTTTTTGTTCGTCTTTGTAGTAAGTTGGGTCTTCGTCTTTGTAAGGGTTTTCTGGGTCTAAAATCGGACTCCCATTTTCATGAATAGAGTTGAATGTTTGTCCGTAAAATAAAGGACGATCACCATATTGCTCACGATTTAAATAAGGCAATAAAGCAAATACGTTTTCTGGGTTGTTTTCATCTAATGGCGTATTTGCTGCAGAACGAATAGGAATAGTTAAGAAAGAAGAATAGCCAATTAAAATTACAGCTACCGAAACAACGGCGGTGTGTAACAAATGATTTCTTTTCTTTCTAGCATACATGATACCCGCCACTATTGCGCTAATCACCAAAACCACGAAGAAAATGGTTCCCGAATGGAAAGGCATACCCAATGTATTGGTAAAGAACAATTCAAAATCTTTCATGAAAGCCACAAAACTTTGTATGATTCCGTATTGAACGAAAGCCAATATCACCAAGCTTATCGCGCCTGCTTTAACAAATCCTAACGGCGTAATTTGTTTTGTTTTTCTGAAGTAGTACACATAAACCACAGCAGGTATCGACAATAAGTTCAAGAGATGGACACCAATAGAAAGACCCATCAAGTAGGCAATTAAAATCAAATAACGATCGGCATATTTTTCATCGGCAACAGCATCCCATTTTAAAATCAACCAAAATACAATCGCTGTAAAAAACAAAGAAGCAGAATAAACTTCACCTTCCACCGCCGAAAACCATACTGTATCGGTAAAAGTGTAAGCCACAGCACCAATAAAACCACTGATTACGATACCTAAAATTTTTCCTTTGGTAAGTTCTGTTCCACCTTGCGTAGTTAACTTTTTAGCCAAAGCAGTAGTAGTCCAAAACAAAAACAACATCGCAAATGCACTACACAAAGCTGAGAAAATGTTAATCCAATAAGCCACTCGGGTAACATCATCACCTGCAAACAAGGCGAAAACGCGCGCAATCAACATCCAAAAAGGAGCCCCTGGAGGGTGACCCACTTCTAATTTAAAAGCTGTAGAAATAAACTCACCGCAATCCCAAAAACTGGCAGTAGGCTCTACGGTAGAGCAGTAAACGTAAGCGGCAATGGCAAAAACCAACCACCCTGTAATGTTGTTGTACTTTTTATATAAACTTTCCATGTAAAAATTATTCGTGATTTTAAGTCTCGCGAATTTAGCAAAATAATGGGCTTATAAAAATTAGGAATGTGTTAAATAATTGGATTAGAAAGAGAGTATTCAAGAAATTCTCACTATAAAGTTTGTGGTTGTGCACAAAATGTATATTTTTGTGGCTCGTTTTTAACGGTATTGACCAATGGTGTAACGGTAGCACTGCACATTTTGGTTGTGTATGTCTAGGTTCGAATCCTAGTTGGTCATCATAAAAAAGTCTCGAATATTCGAGACTTTTTTTGTTTTTATAAACCTTCTAAGAAATTATCCAAAGCACCTTCTTTCAGCAAACTGCCTTTTTCCACATAAGGAAAAATCTCACTGTACTTGACGTATCTACTCATGGTGATGCGTCGGTTGATATGCTGACGCTTGATGTCTTCGGGGTCTTGTAAGCCTGCGGCAGCTGTTAATTCGATAAATGAATGTAAAGTTGCTTCGTGGAAATTGGCTACACGTTGTGCTTTATCGGGAACATCGAGACCTTTAATGAGGTGTTTGTTTTGGGTGGCAACTCCAACCGGACAAGTATTCGTATTACATTGCAAGGCTTGTATACAGCCAATGGCCATCATCATCCCTCGCGCAGTGTTCACCATATCGGCGCCCAAGGCAATTGCTCTGGCTATATCAAAACCAGTAATTACTTTACCAGAAGCAATGATTTTAATATCCTTCTTTAAATCTAAACCAACCAAAACATTTGAAACGAAAGCTACCGCATCTCGCATAGGCATACCTAAGGAATTAGAGAACTCCATAGGCGCAGCACCAGTACCACCCTCACCCCCATCCACTGTAATGAAATCGGGCTTAATACCTGTTTCAATCATGGCCAAACATATATCAGTAAACTCTCTTTTTTTACCAATACACAACTTAAATCCGGTAGGTTTTCCGCCCGATAAATCGCGACATTGTTTTATAAATTGCAAAAGTTCTTTTGGATTGCTAAAAGCACTATGGTGCGGCGGTGAATGAACATCTTTAAAAGGCTCTACACCACGAATAGCAGCAATTTCAGGCGTATTTTTAGATGCAGGCAACATACCCCCGTGACCAGGTTTTGCCCCCTGTGATATTTTAATTTCCACCATCTTCACTTGAGGAAGAGTAGCGCGTTTTTTAAATTCTTCGGGATTAAAATTTCCTTCTTTATCTCTTGCGCCAAAATAACCCGTACCAATTTGCCAAATCACATCACCACCTTGTAAATGATAACTACTTAACCCTCCTTCACCTGTATTTTGCGCAAACTGACCTTTCTTAGCGCCTAAATTTAAAGCTGTTACAGCTGCATAACTTAGAGCACCAAAACTCATCGCCGACACGTTCAACAAACTAGCCATGTAGGGTTGTTTGCAATCGGGTCCGCCCACGAGAACTCGTGGATGTTTATGAAAATATTTAGAAGGTTTTGCATAAATAGAATGGTCCATCCACTCATACCCTGGAGCATACACGTCCATTTGAGTTCCAAATGGTGTAGAATCATTTACCTTTTTAGCTCTGCGATACACCATACTTCTGTGTAAGCGATTGAAAGGTTTTCCTTCAGTATCTGTTTCCACGAAATACTGCATCATTTCGGGGCGGATAGCCTCCAGCATATAACGGAAATTACCTATCACAGGGAAGTTTCTTTTGATGGTATGCTTCCGTTGAAACATATCTCTAATACCAATTAAAATGATGGGTCCGAAAAGAACCATACTCCACCAAGCACCTGGCATAAAATAGCCGATTAGGGCTACAATAGAAACCACGATTAACGAGGTGTAAACAAATATCGCCCGAACATTCATAATGAGTATTTTAAAGCAATTGCATTTACTACGTCGACTGCCTAATTTGAGTTATAGACAAAGACTTAATAAATATAAATTTTAATAGAATGTAATGATAATATAGGGAAGAAAAGTATGAACAATGGGCGGTTAGTCGAAAGTTAAATACCAAAATTTTGAGAAAGAAAAAATCAATTATTTTTAGAATATGAAAAAACCATCCTTCCTCAAACCCAACGATAAAGTAGCGATAACTGCTCCAGCAAAGAGAATATCACGTGCGGAAATCGACGCTGCTGTAAAAATCCTTATTTCATGGGGATTACAAGTGGTAGTGGGCGAAACCATCGACTCTGAATATTTTCAGTTTTCGGGCACAAAGGAACAACGATTGGATGAAGTTCAAAACCTATTAGACGACCCAGATATTAAGGCGATTTTCTTTGCAAGAGGTGGTTATGGAAGTATTCAAATAATTGACGATATCGACTTCAAAGCGTTTAAGAAAAATCCGAAATGGTTGATTGGATTTAGCGATATCACTGTGTTTCATGCACATGTTGCAAAATTTGATGTGCCTACGATTCATGCTACAATGCCCTTAAATTTTGAGAAGAATTCCAGCGAGTCGCTGGAGACATTAAAGCAAGCTGTGTTCAAAGGCAAAATGAAATACGAATTAAAAGGTAAACACAAACTCAATAGAAAAGGCAAAGCAAAAGGCGAAATTGTAGGGGGGAATTTATCGATACTTTATTCATTGTTGGGCTCAAAATCTTTTCCCGATTTGAAAGGAAAAATTTTATTCATTGAAGACTTAAGTGAATACTATTATCATTTGGATAGAATGATGTATTCTTTGAAAAGAGCTGGAAAACTAAAGTATTTGAAAGGATTGGTAGTCGGACAGTTCAGCTACATGAAAGAAGCAGCACTGCCTTTCGATATGAACACCGAAGAAATCATTTTTAATGCGGTGAAAGAATATAGATTTCCTGTATATTTTAATTTTCCTGCCGGACATGTTAGCGACAATCGCGCGTTGATTTTTGGTAAGGAAGTGAAGATGGAGGTTGGCGAAAAAGGATTGACTTTGGGTTAATTTTTCCCCATCATCTTCGCCACATATTTTCCAATTATATCAAACTCCAAATTTACTTGAGTTCCTTTGTCGATATATTGAAAATTAGTGTGCTCGTAAGTATAAGGAATAATGCAAACAGAGAAAGAATCGTCTTTAGAATCTACAACCGTTAAACTCACCCCATTCACGCAAATTGAACCCTTCTCCACTGTAATATAGTGAGGATGTTTTTTTATGTATTGAAAAGTGAATTTCCAACTGCCATCTAGAAATAATTTTTCTGTGCAAAGGCCTACTGTATCTACATGTCCTTGCACTATATGTCCATCTAAGGGCTTCGCCAAAGTCAAACATCTTTCGAGGTTTACTGTGTCACCAATTTTCCAAGTCGACAAAGAAGTTTTTTGCAAAGTTTCGTCGATTGCCGTTACGCGATAAGATGAATTGGTGATCTCTACAACTGTTAAGCAAACACCATTGTGGGCAATGCTTTGGTCGATTTTAACCTCGTTTAAAAAGGGCGCATCGATATAAAAATGCACGTTGCTTTTATCCTTTTCAATGCGCGAAATTTTCGCTGTTGCTTCTATAATTCCTGTAAACATCGTCAATAAATAATTTGTAAATACCCTTTCAATTCTACCTTCACACTGCCTGCCAATTTCTTCTCATACACATTGCAAATATAGTAATAGGTTCCGGGAGAACACATTTGATTGTTCTCAGTAAATCGGCCGTCCCACAGAACATCTGGATTATTGGTTTTAAAAACCAATCTTCCCCATCTGTCATAAATTTTCATGTCAATCTTGTCAATATGTTTGTATGGAAAGGGTTTGAAAAGGTCATTTTGGTTATCGCCATTTGGAGTGAATACGTTAGGCAAAGAGTATTGCGGACAGTTATCTAAGCACATTTCACCTTGTTGCAAGCTTTCATTGCCAGTTGTGTCGAAAGCTGTTAAAAGATAACAACCTGCCACAAACTCAAGATTATCGTGAACAAAAACGGTGTCATTTCCATTCAATATTTTGAGTACTGAATAAGGCTTCGATAATTCATCTTTGAAATACAATTTATAACCCTCCAAATCATAAGCGCAAGAATCGCCAGGTTTTTTCCATTCAATGGTATTTTCATCGTTTTCACAATCAACATTCACTACTATTTTAGGCGCGCATGGCGGAACAACATCTATTGGAACTGCGCAAACTACTTGCGAATAGTTGAGCAACGGAGAAGGATAATTACTAGCACTGTACTTTCCCGATGTTTGAATTTTGTAGCAGTAGGTTTGTCCGTTCACCAAATTAACATCGGTATATGAACCCAAAATAGTAGTATCAATTTCATTGAAAATTCCTGAACCAGGAGCACTTTCCTTGTAAATATAGGCAGTGTCGTTGGTCCAAGGAGTATTGGCAATCCACGATAATTTCAACGATTTATCTAAAGGAGAAATACTTAAAAAAGGCGAAGTTGCTTTTGCTGAAGTGCCAATTAAATAAGTATTTCCAGGAGCTTCATTCCACAATTCCACATAATATTCTTGCTGAACCAAAGTATTTATCAAGGTATCCACAACAGAAGTATCATTCACATTATTTATAGAGGCTACTAAAGTACCCGAGCTTCGGTATACGCGGTAAGAATATGGTCCGGGATGCTGAATAACATCTAAATCAGCCGCTTTCATCCATTTTAAAAATATAGAACCGTTGTTTGCGCTGGTGGTGTTTACACTCACATTAACGATGGCCGGCACCACTTTTTGTAGTTCTACACAAATCTCTTGAGATACCTTACTTTCTGCGCCATTGGCGAAGTACGCTACAATTCTATAACAATAGTTTTTACCTAAAATGGTGCTGTTGTCGTTGAAAAAAGTAGAAGTATCTGTACTTGTTTTAATCAACGAATAGCCTTTACCAGCAGGCATTCCTGTTTCACAAGTATCGGGCGTAAAGGAACTTGAATTTTCTTTTCTATAAATTTTATAACCCGCAATGCTGTTGCAATAGCCAGCATCCCAATTGAGGTTTACAGAAGTGCCTGCAGCAATCGCGCTTACATTTTTAGGGGCTGGAGCAATTACTTTTATACTGAGTGTTTTTAAATCGAAAAGATTTACGGGAGAGCCATTGTCTCTGGCTTTAAACAAAACAGTGTAGGGTTGGGTGCGCACTTGATTACAATCGGGCATCCACTTAAAAATTGCCGACACAGAATCTATTGCTGCAACAGGCTGCACAAAGATAGGTTTTGGCGCCGCCATGCTAAAAATTCCACTCACTGCCGAAAGAACAACAGAATCTCCTGTGTTAGAATCTTTGGCAAAAATCTTAAGGTTTACTGTATCTCCTGCTTCAACACAAATTTCTTGCGGTAAATTCAGAACAGGAGGGTCATTATTCGGACAAGCCAGCACCGTTATTTGCATATCACGTAAGATCGAGCCTATTTTATAGCCGTTTCGGTACTCTTCTATCATAAAAGCAACGTTGAACTCTCCAATAAGCGTGGGGGTATTCCATACCAAGTCTCCTGTGTTTGCATTCATGCTAATACCTGCTGGCAAAGAATAACCTGTAATGGCTGCGCCATCTGTGGTTTTACAACTCACCAAAGTATATTTCAATTGATCGCCTTCGGTATCGAAAGCGCCCGGGTTGTGCAGAAAAGTATTGTTCAAGCAGGCATCATCAATGGGCGCATACAACAATGTGGGCGACGAATTTGTTCCTAAAAAAGGATTTAGTGTTACTTTACTTTCAATGTAAAAAGGAATATCTATAGAGTTAGGAATATTGACCACATCAGCATTCCTATTAGCATCTTCAAAGCTTAGCGTAAATTCACCACTACTAGGATAGGTATGTGTTTTAATATATTTATTGATTTTTATATCATTAGAATACAACTGTGGATAATTGGCATCACGATCACTTTCTTCTGACTTCCCGTCTCCCCACTTTACAATAATTTTTGGTCGGTCGGCCTCGCTAGATGCTTTGGTGTATGTAGTTACGGTAATGGTAATCGTATTGGGTCCCGTTTGGGTATAGGTAATTTCACCAGCACGATTGTGCGTGGAAAAGCCCAAAAAGCCACAGAATAAAAATATTATGAAGAGTATTTTCTGCATCAGTTTCAAAGATATGTATCTTAGTGGCGATTTAACGATTTCACTATAGCAATTTAGATAGAAAAAATGAGCGATAAAAAATTAATTATAGGCATTACGCAAGGCGACTACAACGGTGTAGGATACGAGATTATTCTTAAAACTTTTAGCGATGCTCGCTTGCTAGAAATGTTCACTCCCGTTGTTTACGGTTCTCGCAAATTCTTTACTTACTACCGCGATTTGCTAAAGGTAGAAGGCTTTATGTTTCAGTTGATTGACGACATTCAAAAAGTTCATCCAAAAAAATTGAATCTCATTTCTTGTGTGGATGAATCAGAAGAACCTCAACCTGGCCTATCTACAGCTGGCGGCGGTAAAGGCGCTTTACAAGCTTTAGAGCGTGCTACCAAAGATTTAGTAGAAAATAAAATTGATGCATTGGTAACTGCACCCATCAATAAAGACAATATTCAATCGGAAGAGTTTAAATTTCCCGGACATACGGAATACCTTGAACATGCAGCTGGAGCTAAAGACAGCTTGATGTTTATGGTGACTGAGGGATTGAAAATTGGAGTGGTAACCGGACACGTGCCTGTTGCCGAAGTAGCTCAAAAAATTTCTGTTGAGAAAATTCTATCGAAATTAAATTTGATGCACCAAAGCTTACAACAAGATTATCAAATTCGCAAGCCGAGAATTGCAGTGTTGGGCTTAAATCCTCATGCTGGCGACAACGGTTTGTTGGGCAAAGAAGAAATTGAAATTATCTCTCCAGCCATCAAACAAGCGAAAGAAAAAGGAATATATGTTTTCGGCCCCTACTCTGCCGACGGATTTTTCGGAAACGGATTGTACAAAAATTTCGACGCTGTTTTAGCAATGTATCACGACCAAGGATTGATTCCATTCAAAACATTAAGCTTCGGCAGCGGCGTTAATTTCACTGCTGGTTTACCTATAGTGCGTACCTCTCCCGATCATGGCACGGGTTTCGAAATTGCTGGCAAAGGCACCGCCGATGAAAGCTCTTTCCGCAATGCCATTTACGAAGCAATGGATATCGTTGCCAATCGTAAAATAAGCAAAGAAATTACGGCTAATCCGCTACAAATTGTAGATAAAGAAAAGTTTGGTAGAAACGAGAGATATAGCGATGCGGAGAGAAGTTTGAGGGGGATGGAGAATTAGGAATAATTCCATTACAACTAATCATTTACCCTGTTCGTCATTGCGAAAATTTTGTACCCAAAATTGAAGCAATCTCATTAATAAAATAGTATGCCTACACAATAGTTCCTTCGTGCCTCAGGATGACATACTAAGCTCGTCCTTACTATGGTTGTCATCCTTGAGGCACGAAGGAACTATTGTCCTAAGCGTAAAATAAGATTGCTTCAATTTTGAGTACAAAATTTTCGCAATGTCGAACTGAATGTAAGTAAAAACAGTTGAAAGGAATTCTACCTTAACAAGAAAGAAACACCCACAGAAATAGGCGCTAATTGCGGACCATTGCCTCGCTCAACCATATCGCTCAAAGAATAATAGCTGTAAATGTTAAACATGGCATAGCCAATGCGCGCATAAACACCGTAGCGGTAAGTATTCAAATTTCTTATTCTGTAGTCTCTGGTTTTGGTATCGTGATCGATAAACTGATGGTAGTTGGTAATATTTATTCCCGCTTTGGCTCCTATGTACAAACGAAATGGACCTTTTTTCTTGGTTCTCAATCGCAATTCTAATGGAATATCAAACCATTCACTGGTAAAACGATTTGAAGCATATGGCACTTGTAAAGTAGCGATAGACGTTGTGTTGAAGTTGTTGGAATACACAAATACTCCGTTGTTTTGAACGTTTTCTACAGCGTAACTTATTCCAATGGCTAAGGCAAACGGACTATACCCCAAAGGTCTGTCGAAGAAAAAAGAGAGATTAAATCCTAAAGATTTTAAAGGCTGTTGAATAATACCTTGAGGAGCATTTCTCCACATGTTAGAAGTGATATCTAACACGATTGCATCTTCATTCAATAGTTTACGTTTGCGCTTTTTTATTCGTGCGTTTGGCTCGTTCTGCGCAAAAGCAATTACAGAAAAAACAGTGAAAACTATAACTAAGATTTTCTTCATCTAACCAGCAACCTGTTTGTTGTTCGATTTTTGCACGATTCTTTTCGCCGTTTCATAAATGCTTTGCGCATCGAAAGAGCATTCTTTATACAATTCTTGCTGGCTGCCGTGATCTACAAATCTATCGGGAATACCCAATCGAACAACTTGTGCTTGGTAGCCATGATCACTCATAAATTCTAAAACTGCAGAACCCATTCCACCTAACAAAGTGCCATCTTCCACAGTAATTACTGTTTTGAATTTGCCAAATACTTCGTGCAACAACATTTCATCTATTGGCTTAGCAAAACGCATATCGTAATGCGCTGCAGATATTTTATCGGCTTCCAATTGAGCACAAGCTTCGGTAGCGAAATTGCCCACCGGACCGATAGTTAAAATAGCCACATCGTCACCGTGAATCATCTTTCTGCCTGTCCCAATCTTAATTTCTTTCATGGGTGTTTTCCACTCAATCATAACACCTTCACCACGAGGATAGCGAATAGAAAATGGTCCGCCGCCAGGCAATTGAGCAGTGTACATTAAGTTTCTCAATTCCGATTCGTTCATAGGCGAAGAAACCACCATGTTAGGAATACAACGCATGTAGGCAATATCGTAAGCGCCATGATGCGTAGCGCCATCGGCACCAGCAAATCCGGCTCTATCTAAACAAAATACAACTTGTAATTTTTGTAAGGCAACATCGTGCACCACTTGGTCGAAAGCACGCTGCATAAACGATGAATAAATATTACAAAAAGGCACCAATCCTTCTGTTGCTAAACCAGCAGAAAAAGTAACTGCATGCTGCTCGGCAATACCTACGTCGAAAGCTCTGTCGGGCATTGCGCTCATCATAATATTCAATGAACTTCCCGAAGGCATCGCTGGAGTGATACCCATTATTTTTTCATTCTTCTCTGCCAACTCCACAATGGTGTGTCCGAAAACATCTTGGTATTTAGGCGCATGAGGTGTTGGAGGCGTTACCTTAATAATTTCTCCTGTGTCTTTATTGAACAAACCTGGCGAATGCCAAGTGGTTTGATCTCCAAATTCTGAGTGCACGTAGCCTTTCCCTTTTTTGGTGAGAACGTGCAAGATTTTCGGACCAGGTATATCTTTCAAGTCTTTTAAAACTTTAGCCAAATACTTAACATCGTGGCCGTCAACCGGACCGAAATATCTAAAGTTTAAAGATTCGAAATAATTGCTTTTTGCTAAAAGTGTAGATTTAATACCATTCTCAATTTTTTGAGCGATGGCCTGTGCGTTTGGTCCGAACTTGCTGATTTTACCCAACAAATGCCAAACATCATCTTTCACCTTGTTGTAAGTGTGCGAGGTAGTAATTTTCGTCAAGTATTCTTTCAGTGCCCCAACGTTAGGGTCGATAGACATGCAATTGTCGTTCAATATCACCAACAAATTTGAGTTGGCAACACCACCATGATTCAATGCTTCGAAAGCCATACCACCCGTTAAAGCACCATCACCTATAACAGCGATATGCTGGCGATTTTCATCTTTCAAATAATGAGAACCCACCGCCATTCCTAGCGCAGCAGAGATAGAAGTAGAAGAATGCCCTACACCAAAAGTATCGTATTCACTTTCGCTGCGCTTAGGAAAACCACTAATTCCTTTGTATTTTCTATTGGTATGAAAAACGTCTTTTCGTCCGGTTAAAATCTTGTGACCATAAGCTTGATGACCCACATCCCACACAATTCTGTCGTAAGGTGTATTGAAAACGTAGTGAAGCGCCACGCTCAACTCCACCGTTCCAAGGCTAGCACCAAAGTGTCCGCCTTTTACCGACACCACATCAATAATAAACTGACGCAATTCATCGCTCACCTGAGACAACTGAGACTCCTTCAAAGCCCTAAGGTCTTGAGGAAACTGAATATTATTTAATAATTCTCCTGCTTTAAATTCCATGTATGCGCCAACGCTTTTGTTGCAAAAATAGTATAAAACGGGGGGAAGTCAAATAATTTAGGCAAGTACTTTACAATTACTGTTCTCTCAATCCCACACTCACTCTTTTTTCCCGCAGATTGCGCAGATTTTCACAGATTTTAAAAAGCGACTATTTCTTTCTTTTCTCCTCCAACAAATCGTTCAATTTCTCTAGCAAAGAATTTTGTTTTTCCAATTCAGAAATTTTGGTGATATATCTTTCTTTCTCATCGTTGATGGTGGAGAAAATTTCTTGAGAATAAAGGGCGAAAAAATCGTGATTGAGCACCTTACTTATTTTTTCTAGTAAGCCTGTATCGATGGTAGAACGTTTGAAAATATCATACACAACAGCACGAGTTCTATTAATCTTCGAAGCAAAATCTTTTACACTCATAGGCGACTGAGCTAAGACTTCTTTAATCTTCTTGCCTATGTGGAAATTGCTTGCTTTTGCCATGAATCAAAATTCATGCTTTTGAAGTTCAATTGCAGATATTATTATGAGTAATAATTTGACATAGTGTATTATTATTTGATACATTTGTTTTTTTAACCATAGAATAATAACAAATAAACAATTTAAATGAAAAAAATCAATTCTCTTTTAATGCTAATCATTGTTTTATTTTTAGCATCATGCGCAACAACAAATGATTTAGGAGTATCAGTTCAAAAACGAAAATACAGAAACGGGTTTTCTGTCAATGGATTTAACAAAACTAATCCGGTAAGAAAACAAGAAAATATTAAATTTGCTACTCTTGCTAAATTAGTGGTTGATGATAATGATACCTTGTATGCAACTGATAACAATGAAATAACTTTCGTTGCTGAAACACCGCTATCTAATTCTGTAGTTGAAGTCGCAACAATAAATTCAAAGGAAGATAGTACCTCAGTTAAAACCGAGAATATTTCTAGTGTTAGGAAAGTACTAAAGGAAACTAAAAATAGATTATTAAAGCCCCTTAATGTGCAAGATGGCGCTACAACACATTGGGGAGCAATTGCGGGTATGGTGCTGGGGATTTTGGCATTGGTAACTTATTATGGGGCATTTCTATTTGCCGTCCTAGGATTGATTTTTAGTGCCATAGCATTATCAAAAATTAAAAACGAACCAGATAAATACAAGGGGAAGAACATGGCGAAAGCTGGATTAGTATGCAGTATTGTGGCCTTGGCATTAATTTTAATACTCATTGCTCTAATATAACAATAAGATTTTGAATATATATTCTTATTAGAAAATGGCAGTTGTGATGACTGCCATTTATTTTTTCTATGATTATAAAAACTTTCTTTTCATAGAAAGGAAAAAAACCAACTAACCCTTCTGCGAAAATCTGTGCAATCTGCGGGAAAAACGTGAGTGTATATTGCCAAAACTCTCGCGGATGTTTATATCTATTAATAACTACGTTTTACCCCTATGCTGAATTGAGCTTAAATTTGAACATTAAGCCAACTAACATGACTAAAGAAAACGCCATTAAACTTTTTGATCAAAAACAAGTGAGAATTCACTGGGACGAAGAACAAGAAAAATATTATTTTTCAATTGTTGATGTTGTGGCGGTACTAACTGAAAGTCCGAATCCTCAAGTATATTGGCGCGTTCTCAAAATGCGTTTAAAAGAAGAGGGAAATGAAACCGTTACAAATTGTAACGGGTTGAAAATGCTCGCCACTGATGGTAAAATGAGACTAACAGATGTAGCCGACACAGAACAACTATTTCGTTTAATTCAATCCATTCCATCGCCTAAGGCAGAGCCTTTCAAATTATGGCTAGCCAAAGTAGGTAAAGAACGCATTGATGAAATTGAAGACCCCGAGATAGGCATTGATCGCTTGATGGAAACCTACCTGAAAAAAGGATATAGCAAAGAATGGATTAATCAGCGATTAAAAAGTATTGAGGTAAGAAAAGAACTTACTGATGAGTGGGAAAAAAGAGGGGTGAAGAAAGGACAAGAGTTTGCAATACTTACCGATGAAATTACCAAAGCGTGGGCTGGAATAAACACCAAACAGTACAAAAAGAAAAAAGATTTAAAGAAGGAAAACCTTCGCGATCACATGTCGAATCTTGAATTGGTTTTGAATATGTTGGCAGAAGCCACTACATCTGAAATATCCAAAGAGAAAAAACCAAAAGGATTTATAGAAAGTAAGGTTATTGCAAAGCAAGGGGGTACTATTGCTGGAAATACCCGTAAACAAATTGAAGCTAAAACGGGCAAAAAAATTGTAACTAAAGAAAATGCTAAAAAGCTAGGTTATAAAGACACAAAACGGTTGAAAGAATAATTTAATAGGGCTGTTATATACTCGCAGCGCTTTTAGTTGTTTCTATTCTCATAGAGAAATGACCTCTCGCAAATCGCGCAGATTTTCGCAGAGATTAGTGATTAAATTGATGTCGTTTAATAAAAATAGTCCCGTTTTTTAGGCGGGACTATCATTCATTTTACTATTCATTTTTAGTGAGCAGTAACCGGTTTTTTTCTCCAACCCTTAACTCTCTCTTTGGTTAAGTAAGCCAAATAATACATCGCTGGAACCAAGACTAAAGTAAGGAAAGTAGCGAATGCTAAACCAAACACTATCGTCCACGCTAATGGTCCCCAGAAAGCAACGCTATCACCACCAAAGTAGATGTGCGGATTCAACTCGGTAAACATCGTTACGAAATCGATGTTGAAACCAACCGCCAAAGGAATCATACCCAAGATGGTTGCTGTTGCGGTAAGAATTACCGGAGTCATACGAATTTTACCAGCTTCAACAACTGCTTCACGCACTGGTTTTCCTTCTTCTACTAAGATGTCGATGAACTCCACCAACAAGATACCGTTTCGCACCACGATACCTGCTAGGGCCACGATACCCACCATCGTCATAATGATTGAGAAGTTCATGCCTGTGATGGCCAAACCTAACAATACACCAATGATACTCAACAAAATCTCTGATAAAATAATCATCGTTTTGCTGATAGAGTTGAATTGAATTATCAAAATCAACAAGATGATACCAATAGAAATCAAGAGCGCAGTAGACAAGAAGCCCATTTGTTCGGCTTGCTCTTCTTGTTGTCCGGTATAGTTGATAGTCACACCATCTGGCGTTTCAAATCCGGCTGCTGCAGCCTGAATTTGCGCCACTACTTCATTCGGATTGAAACCATTCAACACGTTAGAACCCAAGGTAACCACACGTTTTTGGTTTTTTCTTTTGATACCACCGTAAGTGGTGGTGTAGTTGATATCGGCGAAAGCCGACATAGGAACCTGACGAATCATACCCATTTTAGCCATATCGCGGTAGGTCATCTTCATGTTGCTCAACACATCCATATTCTTGCGTTGATCATCTTTCAAACGAAGCATGATAGGATAATCTTCGTTAGCATCTTTGAAACGAGAAATTTCTTTACCTGCAATAGCCGTTCTTAATTCACCACCAATAGCAGCCGTTTTAATGCCTTCGCGGTTAGAACGCTCACGGTCAACAGCAAAAGCAATCTCTGGTTTACTGCTAATCAAATCAGATTTCAACTCTTCCACTCCTGGCACATTCACAGAATCCAAATAACGTTTTAAAGAGTTAGATGCATTCATCAAATCATCAAAGCGGTCGCCGGTGATTTCAATACTAATTGGCTTACCTACTGGCGGACCGTTTTGCTCTTGCGCAACGGTTACTTCAGCGCCAGGAATACCTTTCACCGCTTCACGAATTTGATCCATAAATACTGCGGTAGATTTACCATGACGCTCACCAAATTTAACGAAGGCAACACCCACTTTTCCTTTGTGGGTTTGAGCACTTACATCAAACTGATCTTCAGACGCACCCACGGCAACGTTGGCCATGATAGATTCCACTAAATCGGTATCTTTTTCCATCACTTTCATTACACGTTTCTCAACAATTTTAGTGATAGAATCGGTGTACTGAACATCGGTACCTACAGGTAAACTAACGTAAACATAAATGAAGTTAGGATCGGCTGTTGGGAAGAACTCTACTTTAGGCTGTCGCAAAACAACAGCGAAAATAGAGATGAACAACAATCCAATGGTTCCAAATAAAATTTGACGCGGACGTTTCAAAGCCCAATCTAAGAAGCGAGAATAACGCTCTTGCATAGCAGGCCATGTTTTTTCTTGGAACTTTTTGATCATTTTCTCTAACACATATTGGTAGAACAAATACACCAACAACATTAAAATCATGAAGTTACCAACACCACGCGCACCGTGTGTTTCAGAACCTGAACCCATGTCTATCAAGTGGAAAAGAACTGCAAATAATAACATGAATACAGATACCAAACGAATTCTTCTTTTGCGTTTCATTTGATCAACCTCTTCGTGAGGTTTCATGAAATCTACTGCAAACACAGGATTCATGATGTAAGCCACCAACAAAGAAGCGGTTAATGTGATAATTAAAGTAATAGGTAAATACTTCATGAACTCACCCATCATACCACTCCAAAATGCCAGAGGAACGAAAGGCGCTAAAGTGGTAGCAGTACCCGATAATACAGGCAAGAACACTTCACCTGCAGCATATTTAGCCGCTTGTTTAATTGGCATTTTACCATTGTCGTAAATACGATGCGTATTTTCAATTACCACAATGGCATCATCCACCACGATACCCAAACCGAGTAAGAAGGCAAACAACACAATCATGTTCATTGAATAACCAATTCCGTAAAGCACCAAGAAGGCGATAAACATCGACAAAGGCACCGATAAACCAACGAACATAGCATTTGTAGCACCCATGAAGAACATCAAAATGATGGTTACCAAGATGAAACCAATGATGATGGTGTTGATCAAATCGTGCAAAGTAATTCTGGTTTCTTCCGATTGGTCACCTGTGATTTCTACCACTAAATTTTCTGGAAATTCGGTAGCTTTCATCTCATCTACAATCTCACGAATTTTATCAGAAGAGTTGATTAAGTTTTCACCCGCTTTCTTAACGATATTCAAGGTAATTACATTCTTTCCATCGTGACGACCAAAACTCTCTTGATCTTTGTGTCCGTCTTTTATTTCTGCGATGTCGCGTAGGTAAACCGATTTACCCGGACCAGAAGTAACAATTAAATTTTTCAATTTTTCTACCGATGTGAAATCGCCCGTAACACTCACCGAACGACTCATACCATTTACAGTAACGTTACCAGCTGGTACCGTTCTGTTTTCGTAAGCAATAGCCATTTCAATGTCACTAAAAGAAACCTGAGCAGCTTGTGCTTTGTACATATCTACATTGATTTGAATCTCGCGATCGAGCGCACCCACCAACTGTACTTTTTTGATTTCTTTTAAACTCTCAATTTTGTCTTTCAAATCATCGGCATAGGTTTTTAATTTATCTAAACTAAAATCACCCGATACGTTCACAAACAAAATAGGCATTTCAGAAAACTCAATCTCTTGAACCGTAGGAGGAGCAACAATTTCTGTAGGGTAAGGAGGCAAATCTCTTTGTGCTTCATCTACCTTATCTTTCACCTTTTGTTTTGCTTTTGCTACATCTTCATCGGCGTTGAATTCCACCATGATTACCGACATACCTTGAACAGAATTACTAGTTATTTTTTTCACCCCAGTAACACCTTTCAATTTTTTCTCGATAGGCTTAGTCACTAAGTTCTCAACGTTCTTAGGCGCAGCACCAGGATACACCGTAACCACCGAAATTTGTGGTAGTACGATATCTGGAAACTTCTCTTTAGGCAAGGCGTTGTAAGCGATGATACCTGCCAACGTAATAAATATCGTGAGCAAATAAATCGAAGTTTTATTGTCAATCGACCAGCTGGTAGGGCCGAATTCTTTAAATTTCTTTTCCATAAAACAGAATTATACTTTCTTTCTAAAATTGAATAGCGTCTCCTTCATTAACATTTTGGTAGCCTTTGGTAATTATTACATCACCCGCTTGCAAACCATTGAGTATTTCGGTGTTTCCGTTATAACTTGAACCTACTTCCACCACTCTTTTTTTCACGATATTTTTTCCTTTTTCTTTCACAGAAACCAAAACAAAAGAAGAAGTTTCGGCTCTTTGCACCACATCGGTAGGCACCACAATGGCGCTGTCTGATTTATAGTCTACCACTTTCAAAAGTGCAATCATGTTAGGATTGTAATCGTTGCCAGCAGGAAGATCAACTTCAACATTAAAAGTTCTCGATAATTCATTGATTACCTTAGCAGAATAGCCCACTTTTGCTTTCACCTCTTTATTGATATCGGGGAAAAACAAAGTTACTTCGCTACCCGCCTTTACTTTAGGAGCGTAGCTTTCTGGCACTTCGCCTTTAACCTTTAAAGAAGAAAGATTAACAACAGTGAAAGCTGCATAACCAGGTGCCGACATTTGTCCGACTTTCGCCGTTACACCATCAACCACCCCGCTAATAGGAGAAGAAATAACGCTCATTTGTCCTTGCGCCTTTAAAGAAGCCAACTGACTTTCCAATGCTTCTTTTTGAGATTTTGCTTGCAAATATTGAATCTCAGTTCCAATTTTTTTATCCCACAAAGCCTTTTGTTTTTCGAAGGCAGTTTTAACAAAATCCAATTGTGTATTTAAAGCAACAATTTGTTGTGCAATGGCTTTGTTGTTAAGCTCGGCCAAAGGCTGACCTTTAGTTACCATATCGCCAACTTTTACATAAACTTTGGTAACAACGCCAGGCATTTCGCTGCTTACCGCTACATTTTCTTCGGCTTCAATTTTACCTTGAACTTCAACAAAATGTTGAAACAACTGATTTTTCAACACCTCAACGGCTACCGTTTTTCCACTTTCAGTTGTGGTGGTTTGTCCGCCCGCAGCTATCTCTGTTTCAAGCGTTTTAATTTGAGCGCTTATTTCAGCCAATTGTTTTTTCAAATCGGCTAACTGTGCTCGTTTATCTGGTTCTCCGCAGCTCGCTAATATGGTAGCTGCTAAGAAAAGGGTAGTAATTTTTTTCATTTTATGTTGATGTTAGATTTCTTGGTTTATTATTTAATGGTTCCTGTTGCTTTATCGTATTCTGCTTTTGCTACATGATATTGGTAAAGCGCATCGTAGTAGTTGATGTGTGCTTCTTTTAGAGCAGTTTCTGCATCTAAAACCTCGCTAATACTTCCAACACCTTGTTCGTACTTCACTTTGGTAGCATCGTACACTTCTTTAGCTAAGTCAATATTTTTCTTTTGTGTATTTAAAGAAACAACAGCGTTGTTGTAAATAGTTGTTGAACTTTGCACCTCTAGGTCAACAGCACTTTTCATCATTTTTAAATTATTCTCAGCTTTAGTAACATTTAAACGCGCTTGCTGTCTGATGAAATACGTTTGTCCGCCATCCCAAATAGGAATCGACATTTTTATGCCCAAAATACCTGTAGGATACCATTTTTCGTCGGCAAACAAATTCAATTCGGGACGCATGGCCGACTGACTATAAGTACCAAAGGCAGCCAAAGTAGGGAGGTATTTTAATTTTTGTCGACGAAGCTCTAATCCTTGCAATTTAAGCGCAGTTTCTGCCATAACATAATCGTATCTGCCTGCATAATTGCTTACTGGATTCGCAATTTGAGCCGATTCAACAGGCGCTAAACTGTCGCTTAGGCTCATGGCTTCGTTCAAATTTAATCCCATTTGAAATTTCAACAAATATTCTGTTAGTCCAACCAGCTTTGCTACTTTTTCTTGTTCGGCCAACAAATTATTGTAAGCCAAAGTAATGCGATCTAGATCTAGTTTTTCAACCAAGCCATTCTCGTTCATCACCTTTACATCTTCTTGCAGCTTTTTCAATTTGGTAAGCTGAATATCTAGCATTTTAGATCTTTCGCGTGATACCAAAACGTTGTAATAAGCTTTGGTAACATTCACCTTAGTTTCAACAGCCGAACGGTTTACATTCACTTGAGAAAGTTCTTGATAAGCTTTAGATGCTTGAAGAGCTACGATGTAATCACTGCTAAAAATAAGTTGTGATGCCGTAATACCAGCAGTTGCATTGTATTGAATACCGAATTGTACCGCGTTGTAAGTGCCTGGAGCGGGAGAAGGCAAGCCTGGAATAAATTTCGACATGTCGAAGGCATCGGCAGGTATCAGCTGTGTAGGAATAATAAACATATTCGTTACATCAAAACTCCCCCCAATTTGCGGCAAGCCAATTCCTCTAATTTCCTTTCTTTTCATTTCAGCCAATTGCTGATCGAGAATTACATTTTGGTGCGTTCCATTGTTCGCCAAAGCATAATCTATTGCTGCCTGTAAGGTATAGGCGTTTTGCGCGTTGCTTCCCAATGCAACACAAAGCAAAAGCGATGTTACTACTCTTTTCATTTGTTTAGTTTAATTTGTGTTATATACTTAAAAGATGTTCTACTATTTGTTGATTGGCTTGGCTAAAACCAGGTTCACTTTTGTTGTTGTTCCAAAACTTAGCTATCTCTGCGCGGCCTTTATCTGTAGCCATTCCGTTTACATGGTACTTCACCATTTCTCTACAAACCTCTCCGAAATTGTATTGTGTTGGTGGAAAAACTGATGGATCAAAAACCATATCGATTTTACTCAAATACAATTTTGCAATCACTTCTACATCGAAGTCATTTCTGTACAAGCCTTGTTCGATGCCTTTTTTGATGTTCTTAATGGTGGTTTGATAAAGATATCCTGTTTTAGTAAAGTCGCTGAACATCAACCACGCTTCTTTATAATATTTAGCCAAATCGACATGTAGTGATGGGTGCATCATTTTTAAATGTCCGATATGATAAGAACTCAATTCCCACAATTCTTCAACCGCACCTAAATTTCTATCTAAAATGGCAGATAAAACTTTGGTATCGAAATCTAATCTCCATTTCATTGATTTAGAAACAAGCTCGGGACGGTTTTTCACGTATTTATACAAAGTTTTTTTAGAAACCTTCAATTCCTTAGCCATGTCATCCATGGTAATGTTTTTGATACCTTGTTTCATGTAAACCTCTGTGGTTCTGCGGTAAAGATTGAATTCCTGATTGTCCATAATGTCGCTTTTTTAAAAATGTGTTCAAATGTAGTTGAAATAACTGTTAGACACAATAGAAGCACTAATTCGTTTCCGTGAAGAGAAAAATAATGGCGGTGAATAAACAAATACAAGCGGTAGCTAACCAAGAAATTTTTATTAAAACATTAATTTTTCAAAATAAGAATTTAAAACGGAGGGTTATTTCTTAAATTCGCGCCATGGCAACAAACGAAGACAAATTAAAAACGATTATTTCGCACGCAAAAGAATACGGATTTGTATTTCCTTCAAGCGAAATTTACGATGGATTGAGCGCAGTGTACGACTACGGTCAGCTGGGCTCTGAACTTAAGTTTAACATTAAAGAATATTGGTGGAAAGCCATGGTGCAAATGCACGAAAATATTGTGGGTATTGATGCCGCAATATTTATGCATCCTACCACATGGAAGGCATCGGGCCACGTTGATGCCTTTAACGACCCTTTGATAGACAACAGAGATTCTAAAAAAAGATACCGTGCAGATGTATTGATTGAAGAATACATTGCCAACAAATTAGAAGCTAAAATTGAAAAAGAAGTAAGCAAAGCAAAAGAGCGTTTTGGCGATGCTTTCGACGAAAAACAGTTTTTAGCTACCAACGCCAGAGTGGTGGAATACCAAAAGAAAATTGATGAAATCAATGCGCGTTTCAAAAAAGCATTGGAGGATTCGAACATGGATGAAATGAAACAAATCATTGTTGATTTGGAAATTGTTTGTCCGGTAAGCGGTTCTAAAAACTGGACTGAAGTGCGCCAGTTCAACCTTATGTTTGCCACAGAAATTGGTTCATTAGCCGAAGGAGCGAACAAAATTTATTTAAGACCAGAAACAGCGCAAGGAATTTTTGTGAACTACCTCAACGTGCAAAAAACAGGAAGGATGAAAATTCCTTTTGGTATTGCTCAAATTGGTAAAGCATTTAGAAATGAAATCGTAGCGCGTCAGTTCATCTTTAGAATGCGCGAGTTCGAACAAATGGAAATGCAGTTCTTTGTAAAACCAGGCGAGCAAAAACAATGGTACGAATACTGGAAAACGGCTCGTATCAAATGGCACAGGGCTTTAGGTTTTCCTGAAGACGATTACCGTTACCAAGACCATTTAAAAACAGCACATTATGCCGATGCTGCTTGCGATATTCAATTCAACTTCCCAATGGGCTTTAAAGAATTGGAAGGAATTCACTCTCGCACCAACTTCGACTTAAGTGCGCATCAAGAATACTCTAAAAAGAAATTACAATATTTCGATCCAGAGACCAATGAAAGCTATGTTCCTTATGTAGTGGAAACATCGGTAGGATTAGATAGAATGTTCTTGTCTATTCTTTCTTCGGCTTACAAAGAAGAAACTTTAGAAGATGGAAGTTCTCGAGTAGTATTGAGTTTACCTCCTTTCTTGGCGCCTTACAAAGTGGCTATTTTGCCATTGATGAGTAAAGATGGTTTGCCAGAAAAAGCAAAAGAGATAATGAACAAATTGAAATTGTCTTTCAATTGCCATTACGATGAGAAACCAAATATTGGTATTCGTTACAGAAGACAAGATGCTTATGGTACGCCGTATTGCATTACTGTTGACCCAGAAACTTTGGTAGACAACATGGTGACCATTCGCGATAGAGATACCATGAAACAAGAAAGAGTTCCGGTTGATCAGTTGGAGAGAATCATTAGAGAGAAAGTAGATATTAGTAGTGCTCTGAGTAAATTATAATGGAAGACGAACGCGGACCCAATAGCGAACACAAACACAATAATTTAAGTTTTTTGGAACACCTTGAGGTGATTCGAAAAATGTTGATTCGTTCTATTGCAGTAATTTGCATTTTTACGGTGGTTGCTTTCGTTTTTTCAGATGCGATTTTCGATAAAATAATTTTAGCACCAACACAGGTTAAAAATTTCCCTACTTATAAGTGGATGTGTGAGGCGTCTCATTGGCTCGGACCAGTAGCGCCATGGCTAGGGGTTGATCCGCAGGCAGGCTGCATAGAATCTTTTCCTTTTCAACTCACTACCAACACGATGGGTGGCGATTTCATGGCGGTGATGTTGGTGGCTTTTATCTTTGGCTGTATCGTTTCTGCACCCTTTCTCTTTTGGCAAATATGGAAATTTATTCGTCCGGCCTTACACCAAAAAGAAGCAAAAAAAGCGCGAGGATTTGTGTTTTGGACTTCCCTACTTTTTCTACTGGGCGTGGCCTTTGGGTATTATATTATTAGTCCGTTATCCATTAGTTTTCTAGGAACCTTCTCAGCCCACAAAGACATTGTTAAACTTCCTACGTTGAATTCGTATATGGGCGTTTTGGCATCCACAACGCTGGCCACAGGGGCGGCTTTTGAATTGCCTATTATTATTTATTTGTTGTCGAGCATCGGACTCATCACCCCTCAATTTTTAAGAAAATTCAGAAAACACTCTGTAGTTGTTATTTTAATTGTGGCGGCTATCATCACTCCGCCCGATGTGTTCAGTCAAATAGTAGTAAGCATACCTCTTTACTTATTGTATGAAATTAGTATCTTCCTATCGGCGATGATTCAAAAAAGAAAAGAAAAAGAAGCGTAAACCATGATATTATCTACAAGAAATCTAGTTAAAACTTACAAAGGAAGAACCGTTGTGAACGATGTTTCTGTGGAAGTAAAACAAGGCGAAATTGTAGGATTATTGGGCCCCAACGGAGCAGGTAAAACCACTTCATTTTATATGATAGTAGGCTTTATTCGTCCCGATGCAGGCAATGTTTTTTTAGATGATTTGAACATCACCAAACTACCCATGTACAAAAGAGCCAAGATGGGAATTGGTTATTTGCCACAAGAGATTTCAGTGTTTAGAAAGATGACGGTGGAAGACAATCTAAAAGCCATTTTAGAGATGACCAAGCTCACCAAGAAGGAGCAAGAGTTTAAGTTAGAAACCTTGTTGGATGAATTTGGTTTGCAAAAAGTAAGAAAGAACAAAGGAGAGGTTTTATCGGGCGGTGAAAAGCGAAGAACAGAAATCGCAAGATGTTTAACTGTAGAACCTAAATTCATTCTTTTAGATGAGCCTTTTGCTGGCGTTGACCCTATTGCAGTGGAAGACATTCAAAACATTGTGAATGGCTTGAAAGATAAGAATATTGGTATTTTAATTACCGACCATAACGTGCAAGAAACCTTGCACATCACCAACAGAGCATACTTACTGTTTGAAGGTAAAATTTTAAAAACAGGTACAGCAGAAGAATTGGCTGCTGATGAGCAGGTGCGTAAAGTGTACTTGGGACAAAATTTCGTCCTAAGAAAACAACATTAATAATTACTATTCTAGTAGACTAACTTTTGAGAGAAACTTTCACTACCAACCAACACTCTCACAAAGTAAACACCTTGTGAAAGCGAGTTAGCATCAAAGTGAATGGTTTGTGCACTCACATTCTTATTCAACAGATTCGTATAAATCAATTTTCCATTCATATCAAACACCTCAACAGCGCTTAAATTCTCGCCATTAATAGTAGCCGCATTTTCACCCGATTTGAAGATAGAAATGGTTTGCGCATTCGATATAGAAATAGTATTGGAATAGGCAGTTGTGCCATCAAAATCAACTTGTTTTAAACGATAGTACACAGTACCGTTAAACTCTCTAGTATCAAGGAAATCATAATGGTTGATTTGGTAAGAAGTACCTTGTCCGCCAATTACTGTGATGGTTTCAAAATTCACTCCATCAGTAGAGCGTTGCAATTCAAAATGATCGTTATTGATTTCAGAAGCCGTTGACCATGTGAGTAAATT
>JBMTCG010000002.1:0-109971 GCA_049430665.1 Flavobacteriales bacterium
TTAAGCTAGATATTTGCCTACAATTGGCATTCTTCTTCCAGTGCCGAAAGATTTGCTTGAAACCCTTAATATTGGCGGAGTTTGGTGGCGTTTGTACTCGGTCGTGTTTACCATTTTGAGTACTTTTTTTACTGTTGTGGTGTCGAAACCTTGTTGAATGATGGCATCCGGACCTTTTCTCAATTCTATATACTGGTATAGAATTTTATCCAAAACATCGTATTCTGGAAGAGAATCGCTGTCTTTTTGTCCGGGACGCAATTCAGCCGACGGAGCTTTTTCAATGCTATTTAAAGGTATGATTTCCTTGTCTCTATTGATGTAGCGCGCTAAATCGTACACTTCTAGTTTATATAAATCTCCCAAAATCGATAGTCCGCCATTCATATCGCCATACAAAGTTCCATAGCCCACAGCCGCTTCACTTTTATTGGTGGTGTTGAGAAGAATGTGTCCGAATTTATTAGAAACCGCCATCAACAAAGTCCCTCTAATACGCGCTTGTAAATTCTCTTCGGCCAAGTTGAAAGGCAAATTTTGAAAGAGGGGCGCCAACTGTTCGCTAAACGCAGAAAACAAAGGTTCAATTTCAATTAAATGTTGTTCGGCATTCAGATTGGCAGCTAGTTTTTTGGCATCGCTTATAGAGTGGTCGGAAGAAAATTGTGATGGCATTAAAACGCCCATTACATTTTCATTTCCTAAAGCTTCGGCCGCCATGGCGTATACCACTGCTGAGTCAATTCCGCCTGAGAGTCCGACTAATGCTTTTTTGAATCCCAGTTTGCCAAAATAATCGCGAATACCACTTATTAAAGCATCGTGAATTAAAGCGATTTTCGATTTTTCAACTTGTATTTTCGAAGTGGTAAATTCTTTAGTGTCAACAATAGAAAAGTCTTCTTCAAAATAGTTCAATTCATTTTGAATGTCGCCTTTGGCATTGATGAAAATAGAGCCACCATCGAAAATCAATTCTGTTTGGGCTCCAACGTGATTGCAGTAAACAATAGGCAATTGATATTTATCGAAAGTAGCTTTAAGCACTTTCTTTCTGTCTTTTTCTTGATTGTAATTAAAAGGAGAAGCAGCAATGTTGATGAGAAGAGAAGGTTGTAATTTGGCCAATTCCTCCATAGGATCAAGCTCATACAGCTGTTGCGTGATATTCCACAAATCTTCGCAAATACTAACCGCAATTTTTTCGCCTTTAAACTCTACTAAATGAAAGTTTCTATTGGGTTCAAAATATCGATATTCATCAAAAATATCGTAGTTGGGTAAAAGGGTTTTATGGAAAACATCTTCTACTTTTCCGTTGTTTAGAAAGTAGGCCGAATTGTATAATTTTTTGCCTCTTTGGTTTTGATTTTTAGAAGGAGCGCCAACAATAGCAGCTATTTTGGTGCAGTGCTTCGTAATTTTATGAATGCTGTTGCTGCACTCCTCTATAAATTCATCAAACTCTAAAAAATCGCGAGGCGGGTATCCGCAAATGGCCAACTCAGCAAAAACAATGATGTCGGCATTTTCTTGCTCAGCTTTTTGTATGGCCGAAATTATTTTTGAAGTATTGGCTTCAAAATTTCCTACATGGTAATTGAGCTGAGCAAGTGCTATTTTCATTTCTAGAAAAGGATACCTACATTCAGAGTAACGTAATTCGACATTACGTTTTGGTTCAATTTGTTTTCAATTTTACCGTTGGTGTAAAGGTTGTCAGATTCGCTGTGTAAAGTAGATAAGAATCCGCCTACATATTGAATTCCAGCAGTAAGTGCAGTGCTTCCTGATAAACTGTATTCAATACCTAATCCGCCAATAACAGAGGCTCTTAAGAAGTTGGCGTCGTTCACATTCATTTTCTCATCTTGACCAGTAAAAGCTGATTCTGTATTTCCTACTTTGTAAGTGTTGTCTTTAGCGCTGGCTTTCCAACGAATACTAGGCAATACACCAACTTCGGCCCAGTATGTAATCATTCCAATTTCATTTGTTTTTAATTTTAGCGCCAATGGAATATCTACGCTTTGGAAAGAATATTTTCTAGAAACCATATCAAATTCAACATTGTTCACTTTCATGTTTACCACAGTATTGGTGTCATTCACCAATCCTAAAGTACCCGAATGCCATGTAACCCCAGCTCCAGTTAAGAAACTAACCGAGTTGGTTAATCTTTTTTCTATTTGCAAGTTAACGCCATATTGCAAACCAGCATTGCCTCTAATCATTTCACTTCTGTTTGATTTTAACCAAGATCCTCCCAAATTTGCGGTAATACCAAATCTCCATTTTTGAGGAGTAGTGGTAACAGTTGTTGTGGTGCTTGTTTGAGCATTTACTGCGTTAACAGTAAGAGTTAGAATAATTAAAGAGAATAACTTCTTCATGTTCTAAAAATTTAAGTTTAAGTATTTTGAATATCCACCCAATGGTGAATAGATATTTTATATTTTTGATTCCTAATGAACGAGTGAAACAAAACTAATAATTTTTGCTGTGAAGTCAATTTATTCAAAATTCATTCCTCTTTTGATGTTGGTGCTTTTTTCTTGTGAAGAAAATCCGCTCAAGGTAGATGTGAAATCTCCCGAAACTCCTGTTCACATTAAAAGATACGATGTTGAAGTTTTTAAATTTAATCGTTCCAATGTGGAGAAAGAGAAGTATAACTTGGCCAAAAATTATTCTTTATTTTTCGAAGTAGATGAGAAAGATCCTCGTTCTGTAATGTATTTGTTAGAATATGTAGAATTACCTTTGAACAAAGAGTTGCATGATGAGGTACAAAAAAAATACAAAGATTTATCTCTGTTAGAAAGCGATTTAACGAAGTCGTTTTCTTACTATCAGTATTATTTCCCAAAAGAAAAAAGGCCTGAAGTATATTCTTACATTTCTTCTTTAGATTTTGAGCATCCTGTAGATTGGATTGATAGTTTGCATACAGTGGTAATTGCTTTAGATATGTATTTGGGTTCTGGTTTTAAACCTTATTATATGACTCCACTCAATTTGTTTCAGTACCAAACATACAAGCTACAAGAGAAATTTATTCCAGTAGATATTTTTAAAGCTGCGGCTCGCGCCAAGTACGAGAATTTGGAATACGAAGGAAATACCATGATTGAGAAAATGATTTCTGAAGGGAAGGTGCAGTATTTTTTAAATGCCATGATGCCATTTGCAGAGGATTCAACGCGATTGAAATATACATCTAAACAAATGGAATGGGCTAAGAATAGTGAACTGGGCTTGTGGCGCTTTTTTGTAGATAAAAAGTTGTTGCATTCGGAGGACTATGTGGCGTACAAAAAATATATTGAAGACGGACCCTTCACTTTCTCTGAAGAAGCCGATTCTCCTGGTAGAATTGGTGAATACATAGGTTTCAAAATTGTTAAATCATACATGGAAAATAACCAAGTGAGTTTAGATGAGTTGATGAAGGACAAAAACTTGCTTAAAATTTTCCAAAAATCTAAATACAAACCCGAATAGTCATGGCTAAGAAAAATACACTCACTTTCACTGTTGAATTAGACGAGAATAATTTACCTATCAATATCGAATGGAACGGCGAGGATAGCGCGAAGGAAAAAATTAAGGCGCTAATGATTTCTGTTTACGATGGCAACGAGCAAGTTGCCAAACGTGTTGATTTGTGGACTAAAGACATGTACATCGAAGAAATGAAATTGTTTTATTTTCAAACCCTAATGACCATGGCCGATGGCTTTGAACGTTCTACTGGCGAAACCGAAATGGCCGCTGAAATGAGAACATTTGGAAAAGAGTTTGGGAAGAAAGGTGGAGTGGTGAAGTAATGGTAAAGCAGATTATTTCTGATTTAAAAAAAATTGCCGACCCCAAATACATCGCCGTCCACGAACATTTTGGAATCAAGGCAAAAAAGGCTTTAGGCTTGCGTATTCCGCAATTGCGCGCTTACGCTAAGAAGTATAAAAACAATCACGAATTAGCACTTCAATTGTGGCAAAGTGATATTCATGAAGTTAAAATTTTAGCCATTTTTATAGCCGACCCAAAACAAGTTACTGAAGAGCTGATGGAAGAATGGATTAAAGATTTCTATTCTTGGGATATCGTTGATGGTGCTTGTGCTTCCTTGTTTTGTAAACATCCATTAGCCTACATCAAAGCAGAAGAATGGACACAGCGTGAACCCGAATTTGAGAAAAGAACGGGCTATTCTTTAATGTGTTATTTGGCGGTGCACGATAAAAAAGCAAAAGATGAAAAGTTAAGTGCCTTTTTCCCATTGATTGAATGGGGCGCCGATGACGAGAGAAATTTTGTGAAGAAAGCGGTAAATTGGGCCTTGCGTCAGATAGGTAAACGCAACTATAACTTGAATCAACAGGCCATTGCGTGCGCTGAAAGAATTAAATTGCAAAATAGTAAAAGTGCGAAATGGATTGCGGCGGATGCTTTGCGCGAGTTAAGAAATGAGAAGATTGTAGAGAGGGTTAAGAAAAAAAGTAAAGTATGTTGAGATATTTGCAATATAGTTTTTCACGTTTAGAGTCACTAACCAACTTCTCCCTTTTTAAAGGGAGAGTGCGAAAATGCTTGTGTTGGGGTAAGAGGGATTTTGTACTGTGTTTGAATTCCCTCTTGCCTTTACCCACTTCATCAACCCACTCTCCCTTTAAAAAGGGAGAAGTTAGATTACTGCTTCTAGACTTAAAAATCACTCAAAACGGTAATTTCTAATGAACCCCATCTACACCATACTCCACACTTTAGTGCGCATCACGCTGCCTTTGTACTATCGTAAAATTCATGTTACTGGCATAGAAAATTTTCCAGCCGATAAACCTGTTTTGCTAGCCGTAAACCACCAAAATGCTTTTCTCGATGGTGTTTTAGTAGCTTATAAACTCGATAAACAATTGTATTTCTTAGCGCGGTCAGATGCCTTTAAAGGAAAAATTGCTGCTAAAATTTTGAAGGCAATGAACTTGGTGCCTATCTACAGAAAGCAAGATGGAACAGGGGTAGAGAACAACGCCCAGGTTTTTCAATGGTGCTACAAAACCCTCGAAGAACACAAACCCGTTTTAATTTTTCCAGAAGGTACTTGTGAGCCGCACAAACACATGTTTCCACTTAAAAAAGGTATGGCGCGCATTGCTTTAGGTGCTTTAGAATCTCATCCCAATATGGATTTGCAAATAGTTCCTGTTGCTTTAAACTACGAAGACCACACGGCTTTTCGTTCTAAAGTCTGGGTTGATTTTGGTAAACCTATTTCAGTTCAAAAAATAGTGAAAGATTGTTCTTCTTCTGGTGATAGAGTGAAGACTTTAACCAATAAAGTAGAAGATGAATTGCGCACTATGGTGCTGCACATAGAAAAAGAAAATTACCACGATGAGCATGACATAGTAATGCACAATATGGCTGTTCATCAGCCGCAGTCGGGATTGGAGTTGGTAGAGTTGGCAAAATCGAAAAATAAAAGTGAGCAGGCTAAACCAAAAGATTCTACTTCTGTTTTGGCCATGATTTTATCCTTTCCTTTCTTGTTGATGCACCGTCCGCTCTATTATTTAATCGATTGGATTGCCGCTAAATTCACAGGTAAAGATGAATTCTTTCCTTCGGTGAAATATGGATTACTTACACTCACTTTCCCATTTTATTGGTTGATTTTGGCTTTTTCATTAGGTGGAATTTTAGGCTTCTCATTTCTGGGAATTCTGCTTTTTTGGTTTGTCTTTCCAATTTCAGCATGGATAGGTATGCTTTTAAAAGGAGTTTAATTGTATATTTAGCCTCATGATTTCAACTTTAATTATCGTCGTTTTTGTTTTAGGCTACTTAGCTATAGCTTTAGAACATCCTATAAAAATTGATAAAGCTGCTAGTGCCCTGTTTACTGGTGTTGCTTGTTGGGCATTGTATGTTTTTACAGGTGCGTCTCATGAAGATATTGAACATGGTTTGTTACATCATGTTTATGAAATAGCCAGCATTCTATTCTTTTTAATGGGTGCTATGACGGTGGTGGAACTGGTTGATGCGCACGAGGGTTTTGCTGTAATTACCGATAAAATTACTACTACCAATAAGGTGAAATTACTGTGGATTGTAGTTTTTATTACCTTCTTCTTTTCAGCTGTTTTGGACAACCTAACCACTGCTATTGTAATGGTTTCCCTCTTGCGCAAATTAGTGCACGATAAACCTACAAGATGGTTGTACGTAGGGGTAGTAGTGATTGCTGCAAATGCAGGTGGAGCTTGGTCGCCAATAGGGGATGTGACTACTACTATGTTGTGGACAGGACAACAATTGCCCGATGTAGCTGCATTTATGATGAATTTAATTTTGCCAAGTTTAATTTGTGTGGTGGTACCCACTATAGTTCTTAGTTTTACAATGAAAGGCAATCTTGAAAAGTCAGTAATTACTATCGATAAAACGTCTTCTAACTTCGAAAGAAACTTGATATTTTACATAGGCGTTGCCGCTCTTGTTTTCGTTCCTGTTTTTAAAAATCTTACGCATCTTCCTCCCTTTATGGGTATGATGTTTAGTTTAGCTGTTATTTGGATAACCACAGAACTTATTCATCGCAAAAAAACACATGAAGACAGAAAACGCTTTTCTGTTGCTGCAACCTTGCAAAAAATAGATACTGCGTCGGTTCTTTTCTTTTTGGGTATTTTACTGGCGGTGGCCGCTTTACAAGAAGTTGGATATTTAAAATCGTTAGCACAAATTCTCAACGATTCGTTAGGAGATATTTATGTTATCAATGTGGCTATTGGTTTACTGTCTTCTATTATTGATAATGTGCCTTTGGTAGCTGCTGCACAAGGAATGTATGATATTGCTCCTGCTGGAGATTTTGCGGCTAACGGTGTGTTTTGGCAGTTTTTGGCTTATTGTGCTGGTACAGGAGGAAGTTGTCTTCTTATTGGTTCTGCGGCTGGTGTGGCGGTGATGGGGTTAGAGAAAATTGACTTCATTTGGTACCTCAAAAAAATTAGCTGGTTGGCCATTTTAGGGTATTTCGCAGGTGTTGTGACTTACATCCTTTTGCACGTGTAAGTGTCAATAAGTTAAATAGCCCGCACTTTTATTCTCTTTTTTCTATTTCTATTTTTAAGGTGTAATAAATTGTAAACAAGGTCGTTTGTCAATAAACATCGGTTATGGAAGTTCAAGTTGAAGTATCACACGCCAAGAGCGATAGACGCGTAGGAATCGTTGCTACTATTGCCATTCATGCAATAATTATTTTGTTGTTGATATGGGCTGTTTTACCGGCTTCTGATGTGCCTATGGAGGATTTGGGCGGACAAGGAATGGAGGTTGGTTTGGGTGGAATTGAGGGGGAAGGTGCCTCTGGTGCGCCTGGTGGAGGTGAGCCTCAGCCTTCTGAAGCTCTACCAGCAGAATCTACTCCCAACGACAATACCGATCCTTCTGATCAAGAAGATATGATTTCCAATACCGCCGAAGATCCTATTAAAGTAACGCCTAAGACCAATCCGACTAAACCTAAAACGACAAACAAGAAAACTACTACAACTCCTGTAAAAACTACTACTCCAGTTGACCCTAATAAGAAAAAATTAGATGACATTTGGGGCAGTGGTGGTGGAGAGGAAGGTGGTGGCGGAACTGGCACAGATGGTGGCGGACCAGGTGCAGGTAAAACAGGATTAGGTGCAGGTAAAACAGGATTGGGTAAAGATGCTTCAAACGGCAGAGGAACAGCAAAACCACAACGAATTTTAACTCAATTAAGAAAGGAAGACCACAACTGTGGAGGTTCCTCTTTGCAACACGTTAAAATTGAAATTGATAAAAACGGAAAAATCAAGAAAGCAACAGGAAATGCTCCTGGAACCGTGAATCCAGGTGATTGTTTTAAAAGAAGAGCCGAGCAATATGTGTTAAGCAATTATGTGTATGCTCCTTGCAGCGATTGTAATGCTGTGCGTTACGATGAGGCGGTGCTAAAATTAGAATCTACCGACCAATAGTGCTCACCGTCGCTAAAATTCTATATTTGCGGCCACCAACTACTACTGCTTTGAAAAAAATATTACCCTTTGTTTTCTTTCTTATTCTCCATTCTCTTCAAGCTCAACAGCCTAACAATATTATGCGCGGTAGGGTGGTAGATGCCGAATCGAAGTTTCCCTTAGCTTATGCCACCATTTCTGTGTATCAAAACGATAGTTTAGTGCAAACTTTTTCTTGTGATAGTTTGGGTTTTTTTCGCAGCGCTAAAATCAATATTGGTAAGTATACTTTACATGTAAATTGTATTGGTTATAAAGATGTTTGGTGGAATGGCATTTTGGTGATTTCAGCCAAAGAAACAATTCTTGAAATTCCTTTAGAACAAAGTGTTGCGCAAACGGGTACTGTAGAAATAAAACGATCGACTGCAGGTAAAGTGAAAAACGATATGGCCTTGTTGAGTGTGCGCAGTTTCGATGTGGAAGAGGCGAATCGTTATGCCGGAAGTAGAAACGACCCTGCACGCATGGCGTCTAACTTTGCTGGTGTGCAAGGTTCTGATGATACCAAAAATGATATTGTGGTGCGCGGAAATTCTCCTAATGGCGTATTGTGGAGAATCGACAATGCCGATGTTCCTTCGCCTAATCATTTTGCAGTGCCGGGTACCAATGGCGGACCCGTTAGCATGCTTAATAACAAGACCTTAGCAAACTCTGATTTTTTTACTGGGGCTTTTCCTGCCGAATATAGCAATGGAACGGCAGGCGTTTTCGATATTAAGTTGCGCAAAGGGAATAATCAAAAACATGAGTTTACCGGACAATTGGGCTTTTTAGGAACAGAGCTGGCGGCTGAAGGTCCGTTGAGCAAAAAAACAGGTTCTTCTTATCTCGCTACTTTTAGATATTCTACTTTGCAATTGTTTAGTTTGATGAATGTAAACATTGGTACATCGGCTATTCCTAAGTATTATGATGGTTCTTTCAAATTGAATTTCCCTTTAAAAAACAATGCTAATTTTTCTGTTTTTTCTATTGCTGGTAGAAGCTCTATTGAAATAATAATTAGCGATAAGGGGTTTGATGATTTGACTGAATTGTATGGTCGCAGAGATCGCGATCAGCTATTTTCATCTGGGTTGGTGATTGGCGGCATGAATTATTCTAAAACAATTTCTGCCAATACATTTTACAATATTACCCTTTCGGGATATTACGCGCAAACCAATGTAGACCACGATTTGGTGGTGCGCGACTCACTTTTTAATGTGACAGATTTGTACAAAAAACTCATTTACAATTACACCGATTATAAAACGTCGCTCAACTTTTTTATCAATCATAAATTTACTTCGCGAACGACTTTAAAAGCTGGATTGAATTACTCTGAATTGTTCTTCAATTTAATGCAAAAAGATTTCGATTCTACTGAAAATTTCACGTATAGAATTAACGTAAATAATCACGCAGGATTGGCGCGTGGCTGCGTTCAACTCAAACATTATTTAAGTGAGAAATTCATTTTCGTTGGTGGATTCAATGCGCAATATTTCTTGTTGAATCAATCTACGGCTCTAGAGCTAAGAGCGAGTTTGCGCTATCAAATTAACAACAAGCAGTCATTGTCTTTTGGTTATGGAAAACATTCTCAGCTTCAACCAGGTTATGTGTATTTTCAAAACCTTACGAATTCATCGAATATCATTGATACTTGGAATAAAAGCATTGGTTTTAGTAAGAGCGATCATTATGTTTTGTCATATTCTCTCGCATTGCCAAAATCATTTAAAATAAGAACAGAGGCATATTATCAGTATTTGTACAATATTCCTGTAGAACAAAATTCATCGGCTTTTTCTATGATTAATTTTGGTGCCGATGCTCGTTTGCTTTATCCTGGTATTATGCAAAACACAGGCACAGGGAAAAACTATGGTGCGGAATTTACCTTCGAGAAAAATTTCAATAAAGATTATTTCATTTTGTTTACTGTTTCTGTGTTTGAATCGAAATACAAAGGCAGCGACGGTATTGAAAGAAATACCGCTTTTAATGGCAATTACGCTAGCAATATGTTGTTGGGCAAAGAATGGAAAGTGGGTAAAAAATCGACATTGGTGATGAGTGCAAAAGCAACGCGCGCTGGTGGGAGAAGGTACACTCCTTTAAATATGGCGGCATCGAATGTAGCAAAAGATGAAATTATAGACAGTACCGCGGCTTTTTCTCAGCAATTTAAAGATTATTTTAGAGTAGATGTGAAGTTGGGATACAAATGGAATACAGCAAAAATCACGCATGAATTGGCACTCGATTTAGTGAATGTATTGAATACTAAAAATGTATTACGACTGACTTATGTGCCTGCTGTTGGAAGTTCTCCAGCTACAGTAGTTGAAGAAGATCAATTGCATTTTTTACCGATATTTTATTATCGAGTGGATTTTTGATATGCATTGTTATCGTTACAATTAATTTTTAATCCACTTTACAAATTCGCTATTGTTTATCTGTAGTGTATAAATTCCAGAGTTGAGACTTGAGATATCCATTCTATGATTTCCAATTGCATTTTCTTGCATCATTAATCTACCTGAGCTGTCGTAAATTTTGATCAATGAATTTTGTTCGCAATTGATATAGAATTCATTTTGAGCGGGATTAGGAAATACCACGATTTGATTGTGCTTATTTTCTGCTACGCCAATGTTATTGTTAGGATCACTATAGTTAAAATACAGATAATTCAAATTGAATTCACCTGTTTCAAAGAATAAACGAAGTACGTGTTCCCCAGCTGTGAGTGGCACATCGTAAGCAATGGTGTTTTTCCAAGTTTGCCATCCACCTGTGTTGGCTATTGCAAAAGTGCTTAGTTTTTGTCCATCGATTTCTATGTAAAAAGATTTGTTATTGCCCGTGGTTGCTACTCGTGCTTTAACTTCATAAATGCTGTCTTTACTAACGTTTACAGTGTATTCTAGCCACTCATCTTGCTCAATCCAACCAACGCTGTAACCACCACCTACATCACTACAGTTCTCAATGTCAACATTCCCTGTTCTGTAAGCATCTCCATCATTGCCTGTGCTTAAATCGTAATATCCTAAATTGCTGCCAATATCAAAATTCTCAGCTTCTATTTTTCCTGGGATAGCATGAGATATGCCACCGAAAGGAGCTTGAGTTAATGCGTCGTTAACAGTTATAGTAATCGTGTCGCTGTATGTCGATGCGAAGGCATCATCTACCGCCATAGCGAATATTTTATAAGTTCCTGGTCCGGCAGTTTTCCAAGTAAACTTAAAATTTACTCCTGTATCTTGTCCGATTTTAAGATTATCCGCATAAAAAGAGACGAAGGAAATCACTCCGTTGGTATCGTTGGCATTGGCTTCTATCACTATAGAATCGCCTTCGTAGAACGTTTCGTTATGCGCAGGGTGCAACAAGATTGCCGTTGGTTTCTTGTTGTTGCTTGAGGCTTGAATAACATCAAATGCAGCTTTTAATAATGATTTATTGTCGTTGGTAGGAAAATCGAATTGCATGGCCCACCACATAATACCGCCTGCATCACTTAATGCCAAAGAAGTTTTTTGTTTGATGGTAGGTATGCCATTGTAGTAAATATCGCCATTAGTAGTGGTGGTGATATGGTCGTGGTTTTCAGAACCAGGATAAAGGTTGACTATGTTTTTATAACTTAAGCTAGTCTTGCTGTTGGTTTCCCAACGGTATCCGTAGCTGGGTAAACCCAAAATTAATTTCTCTTTTGCTATTCCTCTTATATTTCCCCAATAGTTTAAATCATAAATTGCCTTTGAATATGAGGAATGTTGGCCAGCATTGGTCCATGTTCCATATTCATCGTAAGACATAATATTGATGAAGTCGAAACGAGCCAATGCAGCGTCAGAAATATCATTTCCATTCCAGGTGGCCACTGCGGCTGTTAAAGTTTTTCCTGTTACTGCAAGTGAATCAGATAGCTCTATAACAAAATCACTGTAGTTGTTATCGATTGCCGCACCTTCTAAATCCATATCAATACCGTCGAGATTATATTGATATAAGAACAATTTTATTTTATGAATAAATGCAGAGCGATTGGCAGTTTGCATGAGGGTGCTCCAAGTTGTAGCGGAATTTGCTCCGCCAACCGACGCAATTGCTTTTGCATTGCCATTGTGGATGATGTTTACAACTGTGGAGAGGGAGTTGGTTGGACTCATATCGCCAGAATTGTTTGGGTTCACGAAAGAAATATTTACGTGTGTGAGCTTAGTGTAATCAAGTGCGTTCGCTTCGTTTACAAAATTTCCCCAATTGTATAAGTACCCTATTATTTTGAATTCAGCTTTCGAGAATTGAAAACAGAAAAGTCCTAAAAATAAGATGCCTGATTTAAGAGTAATTCTCATTATTGTAGTTTTTAGTGGTGCAGGAAAGATACGCTCACAGTAAAACTATTCAAAGCGATTTTTAGCAAGTGCGGTGAATGTCCGGTAGTTTACAAGTGCATCTGGATCAACAAAAAGTTAACAAAAATAAGGGTTTTCGTTGTTTTTTTATTTTTTTTGTTTCTATCCTGTCTGGTAGTTGGGATGCTGTTATATAATAAAAAAGGCGTTCGTCAGCTGACGAACGCCTTTTTTTAAGATAAATTATATTCTAGTATCTGTATGCGTCAGATTTGTACGGACCTTCAACAGTTACACCTATGTAGGCAGCTTGTTCTGGGTTCAATACATCTAACTCAGCACCAATTTTCGCTAAGTGCAAACGAGCTACTTTCTCATCTAATGATTTAGGAAGAACGTAAACTTTGTTTTCGTATTTACCAGGGTTCAACCACAACTCTAATTGAGCCAATGTTTGGTTGGTAAATGAAGAAGACATTACGAAAGATGGGTGACCAGTTGCGCAACCTAAGTTAACCAAACGACCTTCAGCCAAGATGATGATATCATTTCCAGCTTTGTTTGTGTATTTATCAACTTGTGGTTTAATGTTTTCTTTAGTGCTTCCGTAAGTTTTGTTCAACCAAGCCATATCGATTTCGTTATCGAAGTGACCGATGTTGCAAACGATAGCTTTGTCTTTCATGTTTTCGAAATGACGACCAACGATGATGTCTTTGTTACCAGTTGTAGTAACAATGATATCAGCTTCTAAAACAGCTTTGTCCATTGGTTTAACTTCAAAACCTTCCATTGCGGCTTGAAGCGCACAAATTGGGTCAATTTCAGTAACGATAACACGAGCACCTGCACCTCTTAATGAATCTGCAGAACCTTTACCTACATCACCAAAGCCAGCAACAACAGCAACTTTACCAGCCATCATTACATCGGTAGCACGACGGATACCATCTACTAATGATTCACGGCAACCGTATTTGTTATCGAATTTAGATTTAGTAACAGAGTCGTTGATATTGATAGCAGGCAACAATAATGTTCCTTTAGCAACTCTTTCGTGCAAACGGTGAACACCAGTAGTAGTTTCTTCAGAGATACCTCTGATGCCTTTTACCAATTCAGGATATCTATCCAAAACCATGTTTGTTAAATCACCACCATCATCCAAAATCATGTTTAATGGTTGTCCGCCTTCAAAAGCGAATAATGTTTGTTCAATACACCAGTCGAATTCTTCTTCGTTCAAGCCTTTCCATGCGTAAACAGGAATTCCTGCAGCAGCAATAGCAGCAGCAGCGTGATCTTGAGTAGAGAAAATATTACAAGAAGACCAGGTAACCTCAGCACCAAGAGCTTTTAAAGTTTCAATCAATACAGCTGTTTGAATAGTCATGTGAAGGCATCCAGCAATACGAGCACCTTTCAATGGTTGCGATTTGCCAAACTCTTCACGAAGCGCCATTAATCCTGGCATTTCAGCCTCAGCAAGGCGAATTTCTTTTCTTCCCCATTCAGCCAAAGACATGTCTTTTACTTTATAAGGGAGCTTTTTTTCGGTCATTTTTTCCATGTTAAAATTTAATTTGCGCAAACTTACGAAATGTTCATACTTAATACAATTATAAATTCATTTGAATCTAACATTTTTTTTATTGGTCGAATGCAATATTCATTTGGCGGGGTCTTTCCTTGAGGAAGTAATGAATATTTCATTATTTTAGCCGCCGTTATATGAATATCTATCAACACATATTTAAGAAATCGGCCGAAGGTAAAAAGCAGTTTGCTATACTTATTGATCCCGATAAAGAGAATGAAGATTCATTGGAAACTCTTTGTGAGTTGGCCAATCAGTATAAAGTGGATTATCTATTTGTAGGAGGAAGTTTGCTTACCCAAGATTGTTTGAGCGATTGTATCGAGGTGATTAAATTGCACACGCAAATACCGGTGGTGTTATTTCCTGGCGACAATCTGCAAATTAATTCTCATGCCGATGCGATATTGTTTTTATCGTTGATTAGCGGTAGAAATCCCGATTTATTGATAGGTAAACATGTTATTTCTGCTCCTATTTTGAAAGAAGCTGACTTGGAAATTATTCCAACAGGCTATATGCTCATAGATGGAGGAACACCAAGTTCTGTAAGTTATATGAGTAACACTACGCCTATACCGGCTAATAAAAGAGATATTGCTGTTTGTACGGCTATGGCTGGTGAGATGCTTGGTTTAAAGCTTATTTTTATGGATGCGGGCAGTGGCGCTTTGAATCCTGTAAGTGAAGCAGTTGTTTCTGCGGTTAAAAAAGCAATCGATATCCCTTTAATCATTGGTGGAGGTGTGAAATCTGCCGAAAAAGCTAAAGCTCTCTTTGAAGCTGGTGCTGATGTGATTGTGGTAGGAAATGCGATTGAGGGGAATAGGGAGTTGATTGGGGAGATAGCGAAAATCATTCAATAATTCTCATTTTTCTAAAAAACAGTTAATTTATTTGTACATACAATTAATAATCTCATATATTTGTACATACAAACAATGTAAAAACAAATAATATGAATGCTAAATTATCTTTCAAACAATCGATCACCGCTGGTTTAATGGCCGCAGGAGCTGCAGTAGTGGTAAATACTGTTTTATTCTTCATTTTAAAAAGCGCTGGAACTTTTGTGGATACCATTTTAATTGATGGAAATAATCCGCTTACCATTGTGCCTGTGATCATTTCGAGCATCGCCCCAACATTAATTGCTAGCATGGTGTTTTTCTTACTTGATAAATTCACCAACAATGGATTCAAAATTTTCACTATTGTATCGATTGTTTTAGGGGCAATTAGTTTTATGTCACCATTTAGCATACCTGCTGTTACAACTGGTTTTGCTATTGGTTTGAATTTGATGCATATGGTGGTTGTGTTGTCTTTGCTTATCTTCATTAAACGAGCAGTAAAGCAAAACGCATAAATTATTAATATTATCTCATGAAAATTCTTGCATTCGGAGCATCTTACAGTAGCAATTCCATCAATAGAATTTTTGCTGCTTACGTCGCCAATCAAATTCAAAATGCGGAAGTGGAAGTTTTGGATTTAAATCAATTCGATTTGCCACTTTTTACCGTTGATAAGGAGAAGGAAGTAGGCGCGTCCAATGTAGCTCGTGAGTTTTTGGCTAAGTTGGAAAGTGCCGATTTACTAGTGGTTTCTATGGCCGAACACAATGGAAGTTATTCTACTGCTTTTAAAAATCTTTTCGATTGGACTTCCCGTGTGAAACTAAAAATGTTTGAGAATGAGAAGATGATATTGCTTTCTGCTGCGCCCGGACCCCGAGGTGGAAAGGGCGTTTTAGATGCTGCCTTGATTCGTTTTCCCATACATGGTGCCCAAATATTGATGAGCTTTTCTTTGCCTAAGTTTGCAGATAATTTTGATGAAATTAATGGTATTGTAAATGAAGATTTGCGCCATGAACTTTTTTCTAAATTGAATGCACTTGATTTACGCGTTTAAAACCGTAACTTTAAGAATGCTTTATAGAACAATTATTTTTTTAGTGCTTAACTTTTCAGCTTTAGGCTTAGGTGGATTCTTTACCGGGAAGGGTGTTACTTCTCAGTGGTACCAAGAATTGGCTAAAGCGCCTTGGACTCCTCCTGGTTGGGTTTTTGGGGCAGCATGGACTTTAATCATGATTTGTTTTTCATTTTACATGGCGTATTTGTTTGCGTCGAAAGAAAGTAGAGTACTAATTGTTTCACTCTTTGTTTTGCAATGGATTCTCAATGTGGCTTGGAATCCTATCTTTTTTTATTACCATAACGTTTTTGTAGGTTTAATTGTGATCGTGACCCTTACATTACTTACTGCTTTTTTCTTGTTTTATTTCCTTACCGATTTAAAAGCTAAGGTCTTGTTTGTTTTGCCTTATTTTCTTTGGTTATTTATTGCTACTTCCTTGAATGCCTATATTTTATTCAAGAATTAATTTTCTTTTCCATCTCCCAAAAAATCCTATCTTTGCTTCATCTTATAGGGGTGCTATAAAGGCTGAGAAAAACCCTCATAACCTGATACAGGTAATGCTGTCGAAGGGAATAAGTTCCGTAAGGATTCTCTGCCTTTTTTGTGCATTCCATGTAAATAAAGAAACGTGGAAATTAAAGTCAACAACGATACTATTCAAATCTCCAACGACAGCAATATTTTGTCTTTGATGCAACACTTGCGCGGAGAGAAATTAAATGGCTTGGCGGTGGCTTTGAACGATACTGTAGTTCCGCGTTCTCAATGGGATAAAATTAAAATAAAAGCAAACGATGACGTATTAATTATACAGGCTACTCAGGGTGGGTAGTGGTTGTCATCCTGAGGTACTCCGAAGGAACTATTGTGTAGGGCATTAGTTCCTTCGTTCCTCAGGATGACAACCATAGTAAAAGAAATAAAAAGAGAAAAGATATGAAAGCAAAAGAAGAAAATTTACCAAGCGAAAGCACCATTTCTAAAAAGCCTTTTCCGGGCTCCAATAAAATTTATGTGAAAGGTGAGTTGCATGACATATCTGTTGCCATGCGCGAAATTAAATTATCACCTACTAAATTCAATGGTAAGGAAATAGAAAATCCTTCGGTTACGGTGTATGATACAAGTGGTCCGTTTACCGACCCAAATATTGATATCGATGTTAAAAAAGGCTTACCTAAAATTCGTGAAAAATGGATTTTAGAAAGAGGTGATGTAGAGCAGTTGGATGGAATGACTTCTGCTTATGGCAACGAGCGTTTGAAAGACAAAGAATTGGATGCGCTTCGTTTTGTGAAAATTGAAAAACCTTTGCGTGCTAAAAAAGGAGCCAATGTTTCTCAAATGCATTATGCTAAAAAAGGAATCATCACTCCCGAAATGGAATACATCGCCATTCGCGAAAACCAAAAATTAGAGCAAGTAAAAAATAAAGGGGTAGAACATCCTGGTAATTCATGGGGTGCATTCACGCCGAAAAGCAAAATTACTCCTGAGTTTGTTCGTGATGAAATTGCTGCTGGTCGCGCCATCATTCCTAACAACATCAATCACCCCGAATCGGAACCAATGATTATTGGTAGAAATTTCTTGGTGAAAATCAATGCGAACATTGGGAATTCTGCGGTGACTTCAAGCATTGAAGAAGAGGTTGAAAAAGCGGTGTGGGCTTGCCGTTGGGGAGCAGATACTATCATGGATTTATCTACAGGTAAAAACATTCACGAAACGCGTGAATGGATTGTTAGAAATTCGCCAGTGCCTATTGGTACAGTGCCTATTTACCAAGCTTTGGAAAAAGTAAATGGTAAAGCAGAAGATTTAACTTGGGAAATTTTTAGAGATACATTAATTGAACAGGCAGAGCAAGGCGTTGATTATTTCACCATTCATGCCGGAGTGTTATTGCGTTACGTGCCTATGACGGCTAAGCGTGTTACAGGTATTGTTTCTCGTGGTGGTTCTATCATGGCGAAATGGTGCTTGTCGCACCACAAAGAAAATTTCTTGTACACGCATTTCGAAGAGATTTGCGAAATCATGAAAGCATACGATGTTGCCTTCTCTTTAGGAGATGGCTTGCGTCCGGGTTCTATTGCCGATGCCAACGACGAAGCTCAATTTGCTGAATTGAAAACTTTGGGTGAATTGACTCAAATAGCATGGAAACATGATGTGCAGGTGATGATTGAGGGGCCGGGTCACGTGCCAATGCAAATGATAAAAGAGAATATGGATTTGCAATTGCAACATTGTTTTGAAGCGCCGTTCTACACACTTGGCCCATTAACCACCGATATCGCTCCAGGATATGATCATATTACTTCAGCGATTGGTGCTGCTCAAATTGGTTGGTATGGTTGCGCTATGTTGTGCTATGTTACTCCTAAAGAACACTTAGGTTTGCCAAATAAAAAGGATGTAAAAGATGGAGTTATCACTTATAAAATTGCTGCACATGCTGCCGATTTAGCGAAAGGTCATCCTGGTGCTTACATCAGAGATAATGCGCTATCAAAAGCACGTTTCGAATTCCGTTGGCAAGATCAATTCAACTTATCGTTAGATCCAGATACTGCTCGTGAATTTCACGATGAAACTTTGCCTGCCGACAATGCAAAAGTAGCGCATTTCTGTTCAATGTGCGGTCCGAAATTCTGTTCTATGAAAATCTCACAAGAAGTTCGTGAATACGCAGCTGAACAAGAAAATATTGAAGCTGCCATGCAAGAAAAATCAAATGAGTTTAAAGAAATTGGTGGTGAAATTTATATATAGAGTATGCTAAAAATTGCTGTAATATCTTCCACAGAAATTTCTTCAACCAAAGAAATTGAATTGATGAAAAAGTTGTTTGATGAAGGGTTGAATATTTTTCATGTTCGCCGTCCTAATTACAATTATAAGAAGATGAAGGATTATCTTTCTAGAATTCCTGAAGAATACCATAACAGATTAGTGCTTCACTCTCATCCTAAATTGGCTTTAAAATTTAATTTAAAAGGAATTCACATTACTTCAAAAGTTAGAAAAAGTAAATTTAAATTTTGGTTTGTCAAGCGATTTGTTGTAGCGAAAAAGAAAGAGTTAACAGTATCAACTTCATTACATCATTTAACGCATTTAGATAATTTTGATCCACTTTTTAATTACGTTTTTTTGAGTCCGATTTTCGATAGCATTTCCAAAAAAGATTATCAAAGTGGATTCAATGAATTTACGCTAAGGAAAGGGTTGGAGAGAACAAAATATTCTGTTTATGCTTTGGGCGGTGTTGAGTTAGCAAATATCGATAAGGTGAAGGAGTATGGTTTTTCTGGAGTTGCATTGGTGGGGTCAATATGGACCGCCAAAGATCCTATTCAAGCGTTTAAAGAAATTAAAGAAAAATGTCGATAATTACTCGACCATATATCTTATCAATTGCAGGTTTCGATCCTTCTGCTGGCGCTGGTGTGCTAGCTGATATTAAAACCTTTGAAGGTTTGCATTTATATGGGGTGGGCGTTAGCACTGCTACTACCATTCAAACCGATGTGCAATTTTTCGATTGTCGTTGGGAAGAGCTTTCTGTTGTTCAAAAGCAAGTGGAGGTGTTGAGCGCTCGTTTTTCGTTTCAAGTAGTAAAAATAGGCATTGTTCCTTCTTTAGATTATTTGAATCAATTGTTGGATACTATCCATCAAAATATTCCACAAGCTAAAATTGTTTGGGATCCTGTTTATGCGTCAAGTACAGGTTTTCAGTTTTTAGAAAAAAATTGGGACGAGAGTTCTTTGCACAATGTTTTGCGCAAAATTACTTTGCTTACACCCAACGCTCACGAAGCACTTATCTTTAGTAAAGAGAATGATGCCGTAGATGCGGCTAAAAAGTTGAGTGCTTTTTGTTCAGTTTTATTAAAGGGCGGCCACACAGCAGACGCGCAAGCCACCGATATTTTATTTCACCAAAAACATGAATTTTCATTCGTACAAGAACGTTTAGATGGTTTTTCTAAACATGGTTCGGGTTGTGTTTTGTCTTCAGCCATTGCCGCTTATTTGGCGAAAGGAGAGGATTTAGAAGGAGCTTGTGCGAAAGCAAAAAAATATATTCACTCCTATTTACAAAGTTCAAATTCATTATTGGGTTATCATGTACTTGCAGAACAATAAAATAGCGCGTTTGCAATTTATCACTTCCGATGATGCCGCTTTAAATCATTTGGAGCAAATTCAGTTGGTGTTAGATAACGGAGTAAATTGGGTACAACTGCGAGCAAAGAATTTGTCGGCTACAGAATTATTGAAATTAGCTGAAGATGCAAAAGAAATTACAGAGCGCTACCATGCTACTTTAATCATTAATGATAACCATTTGGTAGCAGCCATGGTCAATGCCGAGGGCGTTCATAGTGGTAAAGAAGATGTGGCACCCATCGATGCACGTAAGTTTTTATTAGAACAAATTATTGGTGGCACTGCCAACAACATGCAAGATATCGGAAGGATAATTAATGATGTTGATTACATAGGCTTGGGTCCATTGCGTTTTACTTCTACCAAGAAAAAGTTAGCGCCAATTTTGGGTTTTGAAGGTTTTGCAACGTTGCTAAAGGCCCTCCCTCAACCTAAACCCGTTATTGCCATCGGAGGCATAACGATAGAAGATATAGAGCCCTTAATGAAAATAGGATTGCATGGCATTGCTTTATCAGGAGCAATTGTGAACGATGTTCATCCTGCACAAAAAACTAAAGAATTTTTAAAAGAAATAGCTGCATATGAAAGCATCAACGCTTAAATTAGGAGATAAAATTTTTCAATCGCGATTGTTTACTGGTACTGGTAAATTTAGCAATAACGATTTGATGGAGAAGGCTATTGAGGTTAGCGAATCGGAATTAGTGACTGTTGCTTTGAAAAGGGTGAATCTCGATGATAAAAATGACGACATCATTAAGCATCTCAATCATTCGCGCATTAATTTATTGCCCAATACATCTGGAGTGAGAACTGCTAAAGAAGCTGTTTTTGCTGCTCAATTGGCGCGTGAGGCTTTAGGTACAAATTGGTTGAAATTAGAAATTCATCCCGATCCACGTTATCTTTTGCCCGACCCTATTGAAACTTTAAAAGCTGCTGAAGAGTTGGTGAAATTGGGATTTATCGTTTTACCTTATGTAAATGCCGACCCTGTTTTATGCAAACGATTAGAGGAGGTTGGTGTTGCGGCCGTAATGCCTTTGGGCGCTGCTATTGGCAGTAACAAAGGATTGAAAACGGTGGATATGTTGCAAATTATTATTGAAGAAAGCAATGTGCCTGTGGTGGTTGATGCTGGTATTGGTGCGCCATCTCACGCTGCTTACGCTATGGAGCTGGGTGCCGATGCAGTTTTGGTAAATACCGCAATTGCAATAGCTAAAGATCCCGTTGCAATGGCTTATGCTTTCAAAATGGCTGTTGAGGCAGGAAGATTGGCCTATGAAGCCAAGCTGGCTCCAATAAAAAATAAAGCCGAAGCAAGTAGTCCGCTAACCGCATTTTTGCAATGAGTGATTTTTACAACATAATTTCCCAACATTCTTGGGATGACATAAAAGAGAGCATTTATTCTAAAACTATAGATGATGCTAAAGAAGCTTTGTACAAAAAAGAATTCCGCACTTTAGAAGATTTTAAAGCTTTGATTTCTCCTGCCGCTGAACCACTTTTGGAAGAGATGGCGCAATTGAGCCGACAACTCACATTAAAGCGTTTTGGCAATACTGTTCAAATGTATGTGCCGCTTTATTTGTCGAATGAATGTCAGAATATTTGTACTTACTGCGGATTTAGTTTGCACAATAAGATTAAAAGAACAACTTTAAGCGATGCGCAAATCATAAAGGAAGCCGAAGCCATTAAAGCTTTAGGCTACGATCATGTTTTGTTGGTGACTGGTGAAGCGAATAAAACGGTAGGAGTGGAGTATTTGCAACACGCCATTCGTTTGGTAAAACCTTATTTTGCGAACATCTCCATAGAAGTTCAGCCTTTAGAACAAAACGAATATGAATTGCTTATTGCCGAGGGTTTATATGCTGTTTTAGTGTATCAAGAAACCTATCACGAAGAAGAGTATAAAACGCATCATACCAAAGGAAGAAAATCGAATTACGAATATAGAATTGATACGCCCGAAAGATTGGGGCGTGCGGGCATTCATAAAATCGGATTGGGTTGTTTAATAGGTTTAGAAGATTGGCGCACCGATTCTTTTTACACCGCCATGCATTTAGATTATTTAGAGAAGAAATTTTGGCAAACGCGCTATTCTATTTCTTTCCCTAGATTGCGTCCGGCAGAAGGTATTTTGGAACCTAAATCGGTAATGACCGACAAGCAGCTGGTGCAGTTGATTTGTGCTTATCGAATTTTTAAGGAAGATATAGAGTTGTCTATTTCTACACGTGAAAACGCATCCTTCAGAAACAATATATTTCGTTTAGGCATCACCTCTATGAGTGCTGGCTCGAAAACCAATCCGGGTGGTTACGCTGTTTTTCCAGAGAAAGAAAGTTTAGAGCAGTTTGAAATTGACGACAAGCGTTCGGCAAAGGAAATTGCCGAAATGTTAAAACAAAACGGCTACGAGGCGGTTTGGAAAGATTGGGACAAAGCCTTGATGCAGCCTGAGTTTACAAATTCTTAACATTGCCTACTGAAAACATTTTGCAAAAAAAATGTTTTCAGTAAGGCAACCTTTTATCTTCGCAGCTGTCTTTCTGTAAATTTACTTTTATGGTGATTGAAACCAGCGAACAACATGTTGATGCTTTAGAAGCCGTTAAGAAATGGTGGATGCGTGAAGATTATTCTTTAGAGAGTATGCGAGAAATAGATGATGTAATAAGAGCTATTGAAGCGTACTCTGGAATGCCTCTTCCTGCCAGAAGTTTTATTATGGCTAAGGTCTTTTTAAGACAATCGGCTTAATTGTTTTTCAATCCGTTTTGAAACCGTTTAAATGCTTCCAAATCTTCTTCTCTTACCCCTCCAGGTTTAACTCCCGGATTCAACAACATAAAAATAAGGTTATTTAAATCTTCCGATAAGCGACGGTTTTTTTTTACTCGTGCAATATCATTTTCCTCGCAAAGTTTTGGAAGTATTTCTTGGGTGCTTTTGCCCTCCAATTCAATCATCAATTTTTTAATACTCTCGGTCATTAGTTGCGGTTTGGTCGCACTAAAGTAAAAAAATATATCGAAAAATATATAGGTTATTTGCTCGAGGTTGGCCCTGCTTGTAAGCCCAACTGAACAGCGTAGCGTTGACATTTAATTGTCATTAAATTGCCTGCCTGACCAAAGCCCAATTCGTCGGCTTTTTGCAAATCTTTACATGCATCTAAGGTGTACATAAATCTTGCTTTCGAAATGGCCCGGTTGTAATAGGCAACAGGTTGATTAGGATCTAGTTTAATGGCTTTGTTATAATCTTTAATGGCTTCTACATGTATTCCCAATTCTGCCATGTATGTTCCTCTGTTAACGTAGGCACCTATGTTGGTTGAGTCTAAGGCAATTTGATCATTGAAAAATTGTATGGCTTGTTTGTGTCGTGCTCTTTCTTTTTCGCTCATCTCAGGATTAAAGAGCCTTTCTAATTTTTCTGCATCGTAATTCACTTTGGTATCGGGCATGGTATACCTGGTGGTATCTGATGTTGTTTTTTTAATCACAGCTTTTTTGGTGGTATCTTGATTGTATGGTAAGTTCTCACGAATTCTGGTTTGCGCTTGAAGAGCAAGGCCGCAGAGTAGGAAAAGTGTAAAAGAGACTAAGGTTTTCAAGTGGCTGAGTTTATAGTATTTATCGTTCCTACGATCAATTTCACAATTGGTTGCGCTTCATTATTTTATTATTTTAAAGCTTTCTGTTTCATTGCCCGTCTGCACTTGAAGATAGTACAATCCATTTGAAAATTCTGAAAGAAGGTTTCCTAAACTTAACTTGTCTTGCATTGTGTTTTTTAGTTGGATGGTACTGCCAACTTGTTTTCCCAATACATCTAAAATAGTGATGTTAAAGTTGTTGGGTTTGCCTGATTTGATTTCTAACACTGAACTTGCGTCGATTGGGTTTGGATATACAATCACTTCAACGGGATTTTCCGCAGATTCTGCAATGCCTAATCCTCCGTGATAAATGTTAATGTTGTCTAAGTATAGTTTGTTGCCTCCCTTCGCATTCATTGCAAACATGATTTTAAAATTAGGATTTCCTGCATAGGCGCTCAAATCAATATTTGAGCTCGACCATTCAGAAATGCCTGGAACGAAATCGGCTGTTGTGCTTCCTTTAGTAATAAGTTGCAAGTAATTAAGATTCTTTTTTAGGGCCCAGTTTTGCCCGCAATCTGCCGAAGCATAAATTCTCAATAAGTCGTAGTTTGTACTTTTTTGTTGGGCATAAGCAAAATTGAAATCTAAATAGACTGAATCACTTTGAGAGGATAGATCGATATTCGGACTCACTAAATAATGCCACATTTCGTTGATGTCATATCCCGACTCGCTATGTAGGTCGAGGACTAAGGATGCTGTTCCACTTTTTTTTGTGACAGTTGTACGCTGAAATTTTGTGATTTTTCCTGGATTGACGATAGTCCAATCGTTACCGTTGCCGCTGTTGTCTGGAAATCCACTAAATTCAAATCCTTCGAAATACGGTAGAGCATTGTTCGAGATATTGTCGAAAACTTTAATATAGTCGCTCATCACTAAAGAGTCTGCACCGTTACCATTGCTAATTTTTAATTTTACATCGTAAATTCCTGCAGTGTTGTAGGTTACATACGGATTCACTAAAGTTGAAGTTGATGGTGTTCCTCCTTCGAATGTCCATTCGTAAATTCTATTCGAACTTAAGCTGTCATTGTACGATAGGTCATCGAAAGATATAGTTCTTCCAATGCAGAAAAAGCTTGAATCGTTGTGCGCTTTGAAGAAAGCCTTTGGCGCACATTCGTAAATAACGTGATTGTTTTCTGTGCCTGTTGCGATTAAATTTCCGTTAGTAGATAAACTTGAACGAAAACCTGCGGAAGATGCTGCGGCTGCGCGCATATATGCAGTTTGACCGTTGGTAAACATACATGCACAAGTGCTGTAATCCATAAAATTTTGCACGTTTTCTATTCCGCTACATAAATTCTGTGTAAGATTACAAGAACTATTAGAACCTTTAGTAGGTGGAGTGTCACTAATACCATCGTTGCCGCATGCGCTGCCAATAGCGCCTAATCCCCATGTGTGGTAGAGTCCAAAGAAATGCCCTGTTTCGTGCCCTAGAGTATGTATTGCAGATTGACTTCCGAAAGATGTGCCAATGCTTCCAAATTGTCGATTAATAACTATAGTGCCTTCATGACTTTGTGACGGAGCAGTTCCAGGTAAATAGCTGTAGCCACCAACAGGATTACCGCCACTTTCTAAATAATTTACTACCCAAATATTGTAGTATTTTTTAGTGTCCCAACTAATAAGGTCTTTGATAGGCTCTCCGCTTCCTACATTCGTGAGATATGAAAAGGTGCGCGTAATTCCTTTAGTGCAATTTCCATTGGGGTCGATCGTAGCCAATCTAAATTCAAAGCGCGCATCGCTTGCAATACTTTTAAAAGTGCTAACAATTTGACTGGTGTCGGCATTTAACTTTTTAAATTCTTCGTTCAATTTCTCAATAGCATCGAGAATTTGGGCATCTGAAATATTTGAAGTTCCACCATCATGAATTATATGCACTACTACAGGTATTATGAAGAGTGGACTATCGCCACCCAATACTTCGGTGGAGCTTTGTATTTGCGACATCTTGGCGATGTTTTTTTCAATCATTACCTTCTTTGCTGGGTCGCTCATCATTTCTTCTAACAAATGATCGAATCCGCAGTTTTGAGCTTTGCTTAATGTGCTTGCCAAAAGGAATAAAAAGACAAATGTTTTTTTCATGCTGAATATATCTTAATTAAAAGTAAGCATCGTGCGCTTTCAGTCAAAATTAAAATTGCGCGATAATTGAATTAACTCAGGAAAAAGTAGGCTGAAATCTTCTTCTATAGTTGTGTAGTGTTCTCTAAGCACTTCGGTGGCTTTGTCTAAGTTCGATTCAAATCGTGTTCTTTTCGACATTTGTGTAAGAATGATGTTTAATCCGTCAACAGTTCTGTACATTTTCAACCAATCGTTTTTTATTAAATGATGAATAAGTATTTGGGCTCTTTCAGGCAAAGCGTCATTGTGTTTTTGCAAAGAAGCGTAAAAATCTGTGCTAAAAATATCGAGTGTAGTGCCGGGAAAATATTTTTCAAAATGTAAAGCCAAAAAGTGATCGAAAAACACATCTGTGGCTACAGGAGCGTACTTTTTCAGTAAAGAGCGTGAGAGTTGAGTAGTGCGAATAAATGAAGAATGGCTATCGGTAAACGTATCTATGGCGTGATGCAGCTTAACGCCACGCATCATTTTATCGCTCAGCAAATTACGTTCTTTGGGTAAAATGGTATCGGCAATAAAATTACCAATCGCGATTTCCTCGTCGTTTCCAGATAAAGCTATGTGGGCTAAGAAATTCAAGGCTTCTAAGATAGGAATTGATTTGTTGTTTTTCCGTGTTTCCTAAAGGTAAAATTAATGTGAAAAAAACTTGAGTCTGTACAATTATATCTTTATTTTAGTGCAGAGGGAAAACTTGAGATTTAAATTAACCTAGTATTAATCATGAAAGGGAAGAGCATGAATACAAATTTATTCATTGAGGCGACAGAACAAACTCCAAGAGTTGTGTTTAACCTTAGTGATGGTCAACTTGCCATTACAGGAAAATCGTTACCCGAAAATGGTGAGCAATTTTATCAGCCCTTGCTAGATTGGTTAGACGATGCGGTAAATTCTACTACGGAGAAAGTGAAAATGCACATCGCCCTAGATCAAATGAATATCTCTTCTTCTAAAATGATACTCTTCATTTTATATAAGCTCAAAAACTTAAAAGAAGCTGGTAAAACTGTTTCTGTGTGGTGGTATCACGCCGAAGAAGATTCAGATATGCTCGAAGTAGGTGAAGATTACGAGTTTATGGTGGATCTTCCTTTTCGTTTCAAAAGCGGAAAAATTGAAAGCAGCGAATTATTAGTTGCATAGTACATCCTTTTAATTCTTACTTATTATATTAGCGCTTCAAAATTGAAGTGTAATAAATCTATTGTATATGTTAAAGAAAGTAATTATTGGTTTGCAGGTGGTGATTTTGTTGGTGATGGGTTTTTTGTTGTATAAAGTTTATCAACCAACTGAGCCAGCAAAATATGTTTTTGATGATAAAGGAAAACAAGTTTCTAAGGTAACCGACAGTGACATCATTGTTTATTACGATTACGATAGTTTGATGAAGAAAAGTAATTTCATTGATAGCATTCAAACGCAATTGCAATTAAGCGAACAAAGATATCAGAAGTCGTTAGAGGCAGCGAAAAACGATTATATGAATTGGATGAACCAAATGCAGGGTAAAATTGCACGTAAAGAAATTACGATGGTTGAGCAACAACAAGTAGAGCAACAAGATTACGAGAAACAAATGTATTTGCAGCAGTTGCAGGCAACGGCGCAAAACGATATGTCGGTTAAAGGAGAGAAATCGATGAAATTAATCAACGACGCAATTCTAAAAACCGTTAAAGAATTGAACGTTCGTAAAAACATTAAATTCGTTTTGGCTTATGGTGGTGCTTCTCAAATTGTAATGCCAACACAAAGCTCGCTTAATGTTACCAGCGACATGGTGGAAATCATCAATAACCTTTACAAAACAAAAAGAAAATAGTGTTCATCTCTCAAGAAAAACTTAAAAGCAACATCGCCGAATACATCCTCTATATGTGGCATGTAGAAGATGTGGTGCGTGCTTGTGCTTTCGATTTACAGAAAATTGAAGAGAATATTATTCAGCAATCGGGCATATCTGAAGTGCAACAAATTCAGTTGAGAAATTGGTACAAAGGTATTGTGGATGAGATGAAACGCGCTAAATTATTGCAGCGCGGACACCTACAAGAAGTAGAAGAAAAGATGGCCGAATTGCATTTGCTGCATACTACTTTGCTCACTGTTTTAAAAGACAAAGAATACATCGCTTTGTTCGATACCGCCAAACCCGAAATTGAAGAGTTGAAGAAAAAATCGGAAATAAAAGTTGACGATAATCTTTCTGCCGAGAAAAAATCACGCATCGTTAAAAACGACATAGAAGCTTGCTTTAATGGCTTGTATGGTTTATGGATGTTGCGCCTTCAAAAAAAAGAAATAAGTGCAGAAACTTCTGCAGCTTTAGCTAAAATTTCAAAATTAATTTCTTATCTTACTCGTAACTATCACACGATGATGACGGGACTATGAAAAAGAAATTACTACTTACCTTTTCTCTTCTTATTACCATACAAACTCTTTTTGCTCAAGCTACCGCTATTTTAGAAAGCGACTCTGCTTTTGCCAAACAGTTTGATGTAAAAGAATATTTCAATGTAGATGTCACTATTGAACAACGTGCGCAATTCAAAAGTGAAATAGAGAAGTTAACGGCAATTATTAATGCACATCCTAACGAAACAAGTGCTTACATCAACCGAGGAGCATATTTCTCTTATTTAGGTTTTCACGTAAACGCCATTAAAGATTACGATGCTGCATTGAAAATAAACAAAGATATTCCCGAGGCGCTTTACAACCGAGGTGTTGCCAAAGCGCGTTTCTTTTATACTGTAGATAGCTGTAAAGATATTTATGCCTCTTCGCAGTTAGGATTAACAATTGCACAAGGTTCTTTTGAAAGAAATTGTAAGCGTTATACAAATTTGATTGTAGCAAAGTAATTTTTTTCCCGCAGATCTCGCAGATTTTCGCAGAGTGTAGTTCAGCGAAAATCTGCGAGATCTGCGGGAAAATTTTAAGCTGTGCACTTCTTGAACAACGAAGTTGCAATATGCCCGCCAAAGCCAAACGTATTGCTCATCGCATAATTCACCGTTCTATGTTGTGCTTTACCCAAGGTTAAATTAAACTTCTCTGCATATTCTGGCTCAGGTTCATCGGTATTAATGGTTGGCGGAATGATGTTTTCCTTCGTCGCCATGATACAAGCGATGGCTTCTACTGCTCCAGCAGCGCCTAGTAAATGTCCGGTCATCGATTTAGTCGCACTAATATTGAATTTTTTCGAAGCACCAAACAATCTTTCTACTGCACGTAATTCACTCACATCACCTTGTGGAGTTGAGGTAGCGTGTAGGTTGATATAATCTATTTCTTCTGGTGAAATTCCTGCTTCTGCAATGGCTTCACTCATTCCTAAAAATGCTCCTTCGCCTTCTGGGTGCGTTCCTGTTAAATGATAAGCATCGGCTGTTTGTCCGCCACCTACAATCTCTGCCAAAATAGGCGCACCACGTTTTATAGCGTGCTCGTAGCTTTCTAAAATTAATGCGCCGCCACCTTCGCCCATCACAAATCCGTCGCGTTTAATATCAAAAGGTCGACAAGCTTTTTGTGGGTCTTCGTTTAATGATGATAAGGCCTTCGCTGCGCTAAATCCGCCAATAGCACTTTCGCAAATAGGCGCTTCCGATCCACCAGTAATAATCATATCTGCCTTGCCCCAATGAATGTGGTTGAAAGATTCTATAATTGCTGTATTTGAAGTTGCGCAAGCCGAAACAGAAGTGAAATTCACTCCACGCAAACCGTATTTTATGGATATGATTCCCGAAGCGATATCTACAATCATTTTAGGTATTAAGAACGGACTAAACCTAGGCGTTCCGTCGCCTTTGGCGTATTCTTTTACTTGTTCTTCAAAGAAGGAAATACCACCATTTCCACTTCCCCAAATAACGCCGATTCTGTTTTTATTTAATTTTTCAAAGTCGATATTGGCATGACGAACAGCTTCGTCAACCGCTACCAATGCGTATTGCGTGAAGGGGTCGTAACGACGCGCTTCACCTTTTTCTATGTGATCTAAAACGTTGAAATTTTTTATTTCACAGGCAAAGCGTGTTTTAAATTTCGATGCATCAAACTTAGTGATGTTGCCTGCGCCACTCACTCCGTTTTTTAAATTCTCCCAAAAATCGTGGGCGTTATTTCCTATTGGGGTTAAGGCTCCAATTCCTGTAACTACAACTCTTTTCATCTTATGATTTCTTTAATTCAGTTCTTATTAAATTACTTTGTCCGCGAGCCACCAAGCGCGTTTCATCGGCATTCCAAATTTCGCATTCGGCGTGAATCAATTGTTTTCCATGTTTAATTATTTTGCTGTGGGCTACAACAGTATCACCGTTTTTTACAGCCGATAAATAATCGATAGATAAGTTGATGGTAGCAAAAAATTGTTGTTCACCTAAGGTGAAAACTGTTGCGCCTAAAATATCATCTATGATGCCCGAAGTCACGCCGCCGTGCAGGTTTCCCATAGCGTTGGTCATTTCATCACGCACCACATATTTCAAAGAAATTTTACCAACATCAGCTTTTAAAATAGAGGGCTTCAGCCAATTCATAAAAGCCGAAGGAGAGCCTTTTATTTCCTGACCAACTCCCATTTGCAACATTTTTAAAACATCCATATTTATTTTTTTAAATCGTTAATCACTGTTTGTTTAATCGTATCAAAATCTTTCACATTCGTTAATCTGCAAAGTTGCACAGCAGCCAGCATGTTGCTTATAATCATCAGTGCTTTGGTGCGCGAAGGTAGGTCGAAATAAAATACTTTTTTCTTTTTTCCTTCCTCTAAAATTTCTGTCACCCAAGCTAGTATTTCTGCTGCCAATACTTTTACTTCTTTGGCTATTTTTTTGTCGATAGAGTGGAGGTCGGTAGCCAACGAACCCACAATGCATACTTTATCTTCTGCTTTTATTTTGCTGTAAATGGAAAGAAATGCATCAAATTTCTTTTCTGGAGTCTTGTCTTTTACTCTCTCTTTTACTACCAATACTTTTTCTGTGTGTTGCTTTAAAAGTGTCACTCCTAATGCTGTTTTCGTAGGAAAATGATAATGAATCGATGCGGTTTTAATGCCCAGCGATTTCGAAATATCATAAAAGCTAAAGGCATTAAATCCTCTTTGTCTAATGAGCTCATCGCTCAATTGCAATATTTTTTCTTTGGTATTGATGGTACAAATATAACTACCTACTAGTAGATAGGCAAGTGATAGTTGAATTTATTTTTTATTTACACAGTTCCGCTTAGGCTGCATTTTCTTTTGCCTAAGCGGTCTTGACACTTCAGAGGCTTCGCCTCGTGTTTAATATTTTAAAGAAATAAAGCCAAAGGGCTTTGGGAGTGGCAGAATCGCTTAGGCAAAAGAAAATGCAACCTAAGCGCGGCGGAGGGCTATTTGCTGCACGCTTTTAGTTTTTCTATATATTTGTCTCTCCAATTCGCTCCGTGAGTTTTTGCGATTTCATCTTCAACTTTTTTATTGTGCTTTTTCCATTTATTTACTTGGTTCGATGTATAATTACAGCCAGATATATATCGATAAGTAAATCCATATTTTTGTTGAAGTTTGTAAGCACAATCCTCATCTATTTTTGTAAGGCTTGAGTCAGACGCCCAACCGATTCCCCATTCATATATTTCTAGGGTTTTGCTTTTTTGGGAAAACAAAATGTTAGTTGCAAACAGAATAGTTAGAGTAAAAAATAGCTTTTTCATAATTGTAAATATAAAAAAAGGGCATCAGTTTTCACCAACGCCCTCCAATCTCAATCTCGAGTCTTCTACAAATGTATCACTTCCCCATAAGCCATCGCCGTTGCCTCCATAATCGCCTCACTCATCGTTGGATGTGGGTGTACCGCTTTCAAAATCTCGTGACCAGTAGTCTCTAATTTTTTAGCCACCACAATTTCAGCAATCATTTCGGTAACGTTAGCGCCAATCATGTGGGCACCTAGAAGTTCGCCGTATTTGGCGTCGTAAATAACTTTAATGAAGCCGTCTTTCGCACCAGCAGCAGATGCTTTACCAGATGCGCTGAAAGGGAATTTACCAATTTTCAATTCGTAACCTGCTGCTTTTGCTTTCGCTTCTGTTAAACCAACAGATGCAATTTCTGGAGAGCAATAAGTACAGCCTGGAATGTTTGAATAATCTAAAGGTTCTGGGTGGTGACCCGCAATTTTTTCTACCGCAATGATTCCTTCTGCAGAAGCAACGTGTGCCAAAGCAGCAGTTGGAATAACATCACCAATAGCATAGTAACCTGGGATGTTGGTTTGGTAGAACTCATCAACTTTAATTCTTCCTTTGTCTACCACGATACCTACTTCTTCCAATCCAAGGTTTTCAATATTTGCTTCGATACCTACCGCAGATAAAACGATTTCAGCATCGATTACTTTGTCGCCATCTTTTGTTTTGATGGTTACTTTACACTCTTTGCTAGATGTATCTACTTTATCAACAGAAGCATTGGTCATTACTGTAATGCCTTGTTTTTTCAATGATTTTTCTAAGGCTTGAGAAACATCGGTATCTTCAACAGGAACGATGTTCGGCAAGAATTCAACTACCGTTACTTGCGTGCCCATAGTGTTGTAGAAATAAGCGAACTCAACGCCTATTGCTCCCGAACCTACGATAACCATTGATTTTGGTGCTTTAGGCAACACCAAAGCATCGCGGTAGCCTATAATTTTTTTACCATCTTGAGGCAAGTTAGGCAATACACGAGAACGTGCGCCTGTTGCTATCATGATGCTTTTTGCAGAAATCTCTTGTTTTTTTCCATCGGCACCAGTCACTTCCACCACTTTACCCGGTTTTACTTTACCAACACCAGCGATAACTTCAATTTTGTTTTTCTTCATTAAAAACTGAATCCCTTTGCTCATTCCATCGGCCACGTCGCGACTTCTTTTCACGATACCTTTGAAATCGGCTTCAGCATCTTTTACATTGATACCATAATCGGCAGCATGTTTAATATATTCGAAAACATTAGCGCTTTTTAACAATGCTTTGGTTGGAATACATCCCCAGTTCAAGCAAATACCGCCCAGCTCAGAGCGCTCTACGATAGCTGTTTTTAAACCTAATTGTGATGCGCGAATGGCAGCTACATATCCACCAGGGCCGCTACCTATAACGATAAGATCAAAGCTCATGTTTTTTGTTTTTGAAAGTTAAGTGGCGAAGATAAGAAAATGAGTTCAAAGTTTAATGTTCAAAGTTCAAAGTTCTTTTTCGTATTTTGGCATCATGAACAAGCAAGAAAACAAAACATATTATTCTATCAAAAGAGGGCAAGCAGGCAGTCATTTGGTAGATATTGAGATGCGCATTGAGAATAAGGAAGGTAGAGATTTGGTGCTATTCTATTTGCCCATTTGGAGACCAGGTAGATATGAGTTGGCCGATTATGCGAAAAACATTTACAATGTTCAGTTTTTTACTGGAAAAGGTACCGAATTGTATTTCGAGAAAATAGATAAAAGCTGTTGGGAGCTTCAAACAGGCGGTATTAGTGAGTTGGTGGTGAAGTATTCTTATTATGCCAATCAGCTAGATGCGGGAGCTTCGTTTACAGATGAAAATCAATTGTACATCAATCCTTGCAATTGTTTTATGTACACGCGAGAGCATTTTTACAATGAGATTGAATTAACGGTGGATGTGCCGAGTGATTTTGTTATCGCAAGCGGACTCACCAAACTGAAGAAGAATGTTTTTTCGGCCAAGAATTTCGATGAGTTGGCCGATTCTCCTTTCATAGCCAGCAATCAATTACAACAACAATCTTATAAAGTAAAAGAAACCAATTTCACTGTTTGGTTCAATGGCGAATGTAAACCCGATTGGGATAAGGTCCTAAGCGATTTTAAAGCATTGACCACCGAACAAGTAAAAGTGTTTGGCGGTTTTCCTGAGGAGGAATACCATTTCTTGTATCAAATTTTACCGGTGAGTTTCTATCACGGGGTGGAGCATTGCAATTCTACAGTGATAGCGCTCGGTCCGGGTTGCAATATTATGAAAGGTAAAGCTTATGAAAATTTCTTGGGTATTTCATCCCACGAATTGTTTCATGCTTGGAATATCAAAGCAATTCGTCCGGTAGAAATGTATCCTTACAATTTCCAAAAAGAAAATTATTCGCGGTTGGGTTATGTAGCAGAAGGGGTTACCACTTACTACGGCGATTTAATGTTGGCGCGCGCCGAGGTGATTACGCAAGAACAATATTTTGCCATGTTGAACGAAAATTTCGACAAACATTTTTACAATTACGGCAGATTCAACCAGTCGGTAGCTGATGCTTCATTCGATACCTGGTTAGATGGCTACAGCAAAGGAATTCCAAACAGAAAAGTTTCAATCTATACAGAAGGTTGTTTGAACGCTTTAATGTACGATTTGCAAATTCGCAAAGAGAGCGATGGCAAAAGAGATTTAGACTGGGTGATGAAAAAACTATATGTTGATTTTGCACAAGAAGATCAGCCCTACACCGAAGAGGCTTTTAAGAAATTGGTGAGCGATGCAGCAGGAGAAGATTTATCATGGATTTTTGAAGAACACGTTTACGGCAAAGCCGATTATTTTCCTGCTTTAAATGAATCACTAAAATATGTAGGTTGCACTCTAAAAAAATACGAACATCCACAATTGGCTGCTTCTATTTTTGGTTTGCGTTTAGATGGAAATGTTGTGCTTGATGTAGCGCCTTGCTCACCAGCCTGGGAAGTAGGTTTACACCGCAACGATGAAATCATTGCAGTAAAAGGAATCGCCGCAGAAAAAAGCAAAGTAAACGATTGGATTGCCTACTTCGAAAACGATGTTTTACTTACCGTTAAAAAAGACAATCATATCGTAGAAATAATTCTTAAAAAAGGAGAGTTTAAATTCTACACTTCGGGAAGAATAGAGAGAGTTAAAAATCCTACAGCGCAGCAAGAAGAGGCGTTTAAAGAGTGGTTGGGGTAAGTTGTAAATAGTTCTTTTTACAGAATGGTTCACTAATTATTCTCCTCGGAGGAGGAGAGTGGGTAAAGGCCTGTAAAGGGGGAAGAGGATGGAATTATTGTAAATGAAAAAAGAAGTAATCTAGTGAATCCATCCTCTTACAGCCCACAAGCAATTGTCGCACTCTCCTCCTCCGAGGAGAAAGAGGGAGAAGTATATTCTTGAAAAATTAGTAATTAAAATGAGTAATATTTCTAAAATAAAATTGTCATTTAAGAAAACACTTTTGTTGGCTTTGATTACTTATCTTTTTTATTGGATTGGTTATGGTGTCTCCTTAATTTTTCATGATCCATATATTCCTACTCATGGAGGACCTCCTGATTTCTCTTTTATTGATTATTTGTACTATTCTTTTGTCGGATTTATTTCCCTCGCTATTATCACATTAACACAGGATTCATTTCAAATTAGTTGGGTCGCCCTTGTTTTACATATTTTACTTTTTTGTTTATTCATTTACGATACCCAATTTAATTTTTCTTATCGGCCATATGAGCATTTGCTCTTTAGTGTAATATTAGGCTCTACAATAATCACAAGGCCACTTATCGATTTTCTTTTAAATAAATATTACTTTACTTGCAATGCTCAATAACACCAACATAGCCTTCTCTCAAACCAACCTTCTTCCACCAATCATAAACGATTTGTTGAAGCAAGGTGAGTTGAATTTTGATAAAAAAACCGATAGAAAATTATTGGTGTCGAAGTTGAACGAGCAGTATTCTTCTTTTGATGTTCATGAAAAAGTTAGCGCCAATATTGAATCTCTTTTAGATGAAAATACTTTTACGGTAACAACCGGACACCAGTTGTGTTTGCTAGGCGGACCGGCCTATTTCATTTATAAAATTGTATCAACGATTAAGGCCTGCGAGTTGTATGCCGCAAAATATCCAACGAAGAAATTTGTGCCCGTTTTCTGGTTGGCTTCCGAAGATCATGATTTTGAAGAAGTGAATCATTTGTATCTCTTTGGTAAAAAAGTTGAATGGAAAACCACGCAAACTGGTGCTGTAGGAAGAATGAAAATGGAAGGTTTTTCTGAGGTCTTTTCAGAACTAGAATCCATTGTAGAAATTCCCGAATTCTTCCGCTCCTCATGGTCCTCCATGTCTTCAACGTCGTCATTATCTTCTTTCACCAAAACCTGGTTAAACAAATTGTTTGCCCCTTACGGCTTAATCATCATCGATGCCGATGACCGTGATTTAAAAAGAAGTTTTTCACCCATCATCGAAAAAGAATTCAGCGAAAAAATTGGCAAGCGTGAAGTAGAAAAAACGAATGCCATTTTAAGCGAGAAATATAAATTGCAGGTGAATCCACGCGATATTAATTTCTTTTTGTTGGAAGATAACAAGCGCGAAAGATTTGTGGAAGATGGAAGCGATTGGAAGAAAATGCTAGAAGAAAATCCAGAGAAATTTTCGCCTAATGTAATTTACCGACCTTTATACCAAGAATTTATTTTGCCTAATGTGGCTTATGTTGGCGGACCCAACGAATTGGCCTATTGGTTTCAATTAACAGGAGTTTTCGCTGCGCACAACTTGGTTTATCCTCAATTGATTTTGCGCGATTCGTTTGTGGTGCTCGACGCCAATCAGCAAAAAATGTTGAATGCTTTGCATTTTTCTCTAGAAGATATTTTCGAAAATACAGAATTGCTAAAATCAAAATTCTTAAAATCTAAAATGGAGATTTCAGATAGCGCATACCAAAGTTCTATTTCACAACTTTTTGATGCTTTGAAAGCAGAGGTTTCTAAAATCGATGCTACCCTAGGAGGTTCGGTAGATGCTGAAAAAGCAAAAACTTCAAAATCTATAGAGAACTTATTTGCGAGAATCAAGAAGGCTGAAAAGGCGCGTCACGAAATAGATTTGAATAAAATTGACAAGTTGAAAAATCAACTTTTCCCCGAAGGTGTTTTTCAAGAAAGAAGAGTTAACTTCTTGGAGTTTTATTCTCGATATGGCGCTAATTACATCGATGCTTTGTTGCAAAATGCCAACCCGTTGAATTCGTGTTTAAAAGTTTTAGCAGAAGCGTGAGGTATATCGCTTAAATTTTAAGATTTTAGCTGCCTGATTCAATTTAAACTAATTATGAAGTATTATTTCTCTTTTGCACTTGTTGCTATTACCTTATTTTCTTGTATTGAAGAAAACGATTCTTCTGAAAATAGCATTATCAAACCTTTAACTGATACCGTTCATTTGGCTACTACTGCCGATAAATTGTCGTATGCTTTGGGTTCAAGTCTTGGTGTTGGCTTGCGTGATAATTTTTCTGATGCCAATGTTGATGAGATTTTAAAAGGTGTGCGCGATTGTATCAACGATACTTTTCCTCTTATGCAAAAAGAGGCGGCTAAAGCTTTAATAGTTGCTTTTGTGAATAAAGATTCTGTGGCTATCAACAAAAACGATGTGGCTTATGCTTACGGTGTTGATTTCGCTTCTTCTTATTCTACTTTCGGCGATATGAAAAAATTGAATTTAGAAGTGTATAAAAAAGCAGTTCAGCATGGTTTGCATGAAGAGCAATTGCAAATAGACCCTCGTCAGGCCAACGATTTCATGACCAAATACAAATCGGAAATGGGTAAAGAATTGGGTGCTGCATTTTTAGAAGCGAACAAGAAGAAACCTGGCGTTATTACCACAGCAAGTGGTTTACAATATAAAGTGATTAGAAAAGGAACTGGTCCGAAACCTACTTCTCCTAACGACCAAGTTACTGTTCATTACAAAGGGATGTTAACCGATGGAAAAGTATTTGATAGTTCTTACGATAGAGGTGAAACAACTTCTTTTGGATTGAATCAGGTAATTCGCGGTTGGACTGAAGGTTTACAGCTTATGGAAGTAGGTTCTAAATATGAATTCTACATTCCAGAGAATTTGGCTTATGGCGCACAAACACAAGGCGGAATTCCTCCTTATTCAACATTGATTTTTGAAGTAGAATTGTTCCAAATCAACGGCAAATAATGGAAGCCAAACTCGATATAGCTAAAGATTTCGAATACATTAAAACGCAAGTTTTTTACTTAGAGAATTTCTCTAAAAAAGTAGAGAAGGAGTGTGCTGATTATTTTGGTTCAAAAAATTACTGGAGTGGTATTCCTTTAGATGCCCCAATTTATGCGCACATCGATAAGTGGGTGAGCAATTACCAAAAACTTCATTCGCATATTTGGGCGCAAAGCTATGAGCCAGAAGTAATGGAGTTGGTGGCTACTTTGCACGAAATAAAATTTACCAAGCCATCGCTAACTTCAGAAGATTTAAAATCATTTCCTGTTTGGAAAAAAGCCTTGTATTTTTTACTTCCGCCCTTTCGTTGGAATTACAACAAAAAAAAGGTAAAAGAGGTGAAAGCCAAGTTGAATAAATTTAAGCAAACCATTGAAAATGCTAAGAAATTCGTGATTCGATTGGAAGGGCATTATTTTTATTCTTAAATTGCTTTCATTAAACATTAAGAATGAAAGTTGTTTTTATTTCTGATACGCACAATCGCCATCATAAAGTTGTTTTGCCTAAGGGAGATGTTTTGATTCATGCTGGCGATGTGTCTGGAAGAGGAACGCAAAATGAGATTGAAGATTTTTTAAAATGGTTTTCTTCTCAGCCTCATCAACACAAAATTTTTATCGCAGGCAATCACGATTTTTTTATTCAACAACAACCACAAGAATTCAAAGAAATTTTGCCTTCCAATATTGTTTATCTACAAGATGAATTGGTAGAAATTGATGGTAAGAAAATATATGGGAGTCCGTGGACTCCCCGTTTCATGAATTGGGCTTTCATGAAAGAAAAAGGAGAAGATATTGCTCAAGTTTGGCGACAAATTCCCAATGAAATAGATGTTTTGATTACGCACGGTCCGGCCTTTGGAACCTTAGATAAAATATACACCGGATTGCCTGTTGGATGTGAAGATTTAGCTATAGAATTGAGAAGAATAAAACCAAGATGCTTTTTGTTCGGACACATTCATGAAGGCTACGGAGTGATAGAAAGAGATGGAATTACTTTTATGAATGGTGCTGTTTTGAACGAGCGCTATGTGTTACAAAACGAAGCTTTAGTTTTTGACTTATAACGATGAAAAACTTAGCGCCCATTATATTATTTGCTTACAACAGGCCTTATCACACGCAAGAAACTTTGCATTATCTTTCTCAAAATGTTTTGGCCGAGGAATCTATTTTAATTGTTTATTGTGATGGAGCAAAACAAGATGCTAGCGAAGAGAATAAACTAAAAATAAAACAAGTACGTGAGCTAGTTAAAGCACAAAATTGGCCCAAAGAAATTCATGTAGTGGAGAGTGAAACGAACAAAGGGTTGGCGAATTCTATCATCGGTGGTGTTCGTGAAGTGACCGAAAAATATGGTAAAGCCATTGTTTTAGAAGACGATATTATCACTTCAAAATACTTTTTGCAGTACATGAACGATGCTTTGAATTGCTATGAAAATGATGAGCGAGTGCTGAGTATTGGAGCCTGCAATTTTTTTGCTCACGATGAAAATACACCCGAAACATTTTTTATTCCTATTCCCGATTGCTGGGGATGGGCCACTTGGAAAAACAGATGGCAGTTGTTTGAAGAAGATGGTAGTAAATTATTAAAGCAATTACACGACAAAAATTTAATTCATTCATTTAATGTGGAAGGTGCTTATGATTTTGAGCAAATGCTAAAGGATCAAATTGCGGGGTTGAACAATTCGTGGGCAATTCGCTGGCAAGCTTTGGCTTACGTTCAAAACAAAATGGCACTTTATCCAAAGTTTGCGCAAAGTCATAATATTGGCTTCGATGCTAACGCAACGCACACTACCGAATACGCAGAAATATTCAATACGAAAGCTTATTTGCACCAAGAGGTGAAGGTGACTAAAATGGATGTGTTTCTTTTGCCTGAGGTGTTTCTTCAAATGAAAAAAGGTTATGCTTTATCGGTTGGTGGAAATCATCAAATATCATTTGTTGAAAGAATACTTTTGTATCTAAAAAGAAAACTAAAAATATCATAGTATATTTAACTCATGCATTTGGATTTCTGCACCATATTTAATCACGAGTACTTAAGTAGGGCTTTGGCGATGTACGCATCATTAAAGAAGAACTGTGATAGTTTTCATGTGTATGCTTATGTGCTAGATGATGTGTGTTTGCGTTATTTTCAAACAGGCGATTTCCCTAATTTAACTGCTTTGCCCATTGCTGCCGCCGAAGATGCAGAGTTGTTAAAAGTAAAAGAAGGAAGAACTTTAGGTGAGTACTGCTGGACTTGCACCCCTTCGCTCATTTTGTACACCATTCAAAAATACAATTTGAAGCATTGCACTTACATCGATGCTGATTTGTATTTCTTTCAAAATCCGAAAATTGTAGTGCAAGAAATGGGCGATAATTCGGTGCTCATTACTCCACATAATTTTTCTACAGAATATAAAAGTTCTCTTCGCTTTGGAAAATATTGCATTCAATTCATGACTTTTAAAAACGACGAATACGCAATGAAAGCTCTGCGTTGGTGGAGAGAAGCGTGTTTGAATTGGTGCTACAATAGATTGGAAGACGGCAAGTTTGGAGATCAATTGTATTTAGACGATTGGCTTACGCGATTTGAGAAAATTCATGAGTTACAGCACGAAGGTTCTTTTGCACCTTGGAATAATTTGACTTTTGATATTGTAGAGGAGAACGGACAAAAAATATTGGTTAATAAGCAAACTCTACGACGCTCACCTTTAGTGTTTTACCATTTTCATGGCTTTAAATTTATTGAAGAAAGGTACCGCATCTTTAATACCTATTTGTTTAAGAGAAGGAAGATTGATTATGGCAGTTTTACCATATCTAAAGTAACTGAAGAGACTTTGTACAAGCCCTACATTCAGCATTTGAGAAACAAAAGCGCCATGGTTAAGGTTAATTTAGAAGATGACATAGATGTAGATGGAGTGGTGGTGTATGAAAGGGATTTCGAAAATATTTTCAAAAAAGACAAGTAATTAAATTCACTCTTTTCTTTAAGAGTTTAACAATTAGGTAAAGATTTGTATATTTCTGCCTTAAATTGAGTTCATGGCCTATATTTTAAATTTAAATACTTTTTCAGATTCGAGAGGTAAGCTCACCGTGATTGAAAAAGTACTTCCTTTTGAGGTAAAAAGAGTTTTTTATATCCATAGTGTTATTAACCCTATGTCGGAACGCGGCAAGCACCGCCACAAAAAAACGCAAATGGCTGTGGTTTGTGTAAAGGGAAGTTGCAGAATTGTGAATAACGATGGTACTGCCGAACGCGAATATTATTTAAATAATCCCGAAACTTGTTTGATTTTAGAGCCTAAAGATTGGCATTATATGTATGCTTTTAGTTTCGATGCCGTTTTGTTGGTAATGTCTTCAGAGTATTTTGATGTTGATGATTATATCTATGACAAATATTTGCCTGAATGATAGCCTACGAAAATCTAGCAAAATCGAATAAGAAATTCCACGCTGATTTTGAGAAATCATTTCACCAAAACTTAGTCGACGGAAGATTTGTTTTAGCTCAAAATGTGCAAAGCTTCGAAAGTAATTTCGCTGCTTATTGTGGTGTGCAACATTGTGTTGGTGTAGCATCGGGATTAGATGCTCTTTTCTTTGCCGTTAAGGCTTTAAATTTACCCAAAGGAGCAGAGGTTTTGGTTCCTGCCAATACTTATATCGCATCTATTATTTCTATTGTGAACGCGGGCTTTAAAGCTGTTTTGGTAGAGCCCGATATACGCACTTACAATATTTCTCCTAAAGAGATAGAAAAAAATATCACAGCCAAAACCAAAGCCATCATGGTGGTGCATTTGTATGGTAAGTTGTGCGATATGAAAGCGATTTTAAGCATAGCTAAAAAGCACGATTTAAAGGTTATTGAAGATTGCGCACAAGCGCATGGTGCCGCATACAAAGGTAAGCGTGCAGGTAGTTTTGGTGATGCAGCGGCTTTTAGTTTTTATCCTAGCAAAAATTTAGGTGCTTTGGGCGATGGTGGAGCTGTTACTACCAATGATGCAAATCTTACGAATCAATTTAAATTACTACGGAATTACGGGTCTATTGAAAGATATAAGAATGAAATCCTTGGTTACAATTCGCGATTAGATGATATACAAGCTGGATTTCTAAACATTAAGTTAAAGGCGATTGATGAACTTACTGAGCACAAAAGAAAATTGGCGCAAATCTATTTACAACATTTGAAAAGTGATTTCATTCTTCCTATGGTAAATAAAGATTATTACGATGTTTATCACATATTTAATGTGCGTCATGACAAGAGAGATAAATTGAAAGAATATTTACTGAAAAACGATATTGTAACAGATGTACATTACCCTGTTGCACCTCATCATCAGCCAGCTTTGAAGGCGACGTACAAGGGTAAAAAATTTCCTGTTTCCGAAGAAATTCATGCTACTACTTTAAGTCTTCCTATCGCATATTTTCATACCGAGAAAGATATCGAGAAGGTGGTGAAAGTGATGAATAAATTTTAATCCTTTTTGATTAGTGCCAAAGTGTGCTTACATTTGCTTTGTGCGCCCTGGTGGCGAAATTGGTAGACGTACCATCTTGAGGGGGTGGCGCTCGTAAGGGCATAAGAGTTCGAATCTCTTTCAGGGCACAATATTCAGAGTGAGTGTTAGAATGCTGCACATTCACTCTGATTTTTCTCTTCGCTATTGATTTATATCATATTTACATTCTACAACTCTTGGTTATTTTTGTGGCATGACAAAAAAAAGATTGAGCTGATGGCGCCTGCAGGTAATTTCGAATCCTTCATGGCGGCTATTCAAGGAGGTGCCGATTCTATTTATTTTGGTATAGAACAGTTGAATATGCGCGCTCGTGCTACAATGAATTTTACATTGATGATTTACCAGAAATTGCCAATAGAGCCAAAGAACATAAGGTGCGCACTTACCTTACGCTAAATACCATTGTTTACGATCACGATATAAGCTTAATGAAACGTATTGTGAATACGGCTAAAGAGTTTGGTATTACTGCAGTAATCGCAGCCGATCAAGCGGTAATTATGCATGCCAAAACCATCGGTATGGAAGTGCATATTTCTACGCAAGTCAATATCACCAACCTCGAAACTGTTAAATTTTATGCGCTGTTTGCCGATGTGGTTGTGCTTGCCAGAGAATTGAGCGTGAATCAAATGCGAGCAATACCGGATGCAATTAAAAAGGAGAATGTTTGCGGACCATCAGGTAAATTGGTTGAGGTGGAAGTGTTTGCACATGGCGCTTTGTGTATGGCTGTTTCGGGTAAATGCTATCTAAGTTTGCATTCACATAATTCATCGGCCAATAGGGGCGCTTGTATTCAAAATTGCCGTCGCACTTATCGTGTAATTGATGAAGAAGGCATTGAACTGGAAATAGATAACGAATACATCATGTCGCCTAAAGATTTGTGTACCATCGATTTTTTAGATGTATTGCTGGGTACAGGTATTTCTGTTTTAAAGATTGAGGGTAGAGGCAGAGCACCAGAATATGTGAAAACTGTTGTTCAATGTTACCGTGAAGCCATTGATGCTTATCAAACTGAAGAATATACAAAGGATAAAGTGGAAGTATGGATGAAGCGCCTCGAATCACTGTACAATATAGGTTTTTGGAGTGGGTATTATCTCGGACAAAAATTAGGGGAGTGTTCGGGAACAGATGGCTCGCACGCTACTCAAAAAAAAGATTTATATCGGACAAGGCCTTAAGTATTGTTCTAAAAGTAAGGTGGGTGAATTTAAAATAGAAGGTCATACTTTGAAGAAAGGCGATAGATTATTGATTACCGGACCAACCACTGGCGTTATTGAACTTGATGCAGAGGAGGTTAGAGTTAACAATGAAGCAGTGAATTTGGTTGAAAAAGGAACGGTTTGCACCTTCACTGTGAAGGATAAAATTCGTCCCAGCGACAAACTTTATAAAATAGTAGAAGCATAATGGCTGTGGTTATTACTCAAGTGCGCAACAGATGCATAGGTTGTAATTATTGCTTTGAATTAGCGCGCGAGCAATGGCGCATGTCGAAAAAAGATGGAAAGAGTGTTTTGCTAAATGCAAAAGAAAAAAATGGGTTTTTTACCTAGTGGGTGATGAATACCTTGAGCAAAATGAAAAAGCCGCTCAAGCTTGTCCGGTAAAAATTATTAAGGTGAGTCAAGTCTGATTCTGTTTAATAGCAAATAAACTTAACTGAAAATTACGAAGAGTTTTATCTTTTATAGTCGAAGGAAACAATAAAACCCCAGTTTTCACTGAGGTTTTATTGTTTTTACTCATCATTAATAAACTACGTCATAATGAGAGTTGTACCAAAAACGTGGTAACCTTCGTTGAAAGGTATAGCGGTAGTTACATGTCCTGCTTTTACATCCTTTCCATTTAATGACAACAATTCCGGTGTTTCCCATTTCTTTTTCATTTTTTGTTGATTTTAAGATTACAAAAAAAAAACAACTCTTAATTTCTTAAGAGTTGCACTTGTTGCGGGGATTGGACTCGAACCAATGACCTTCGGGTTATGAGCCCGACGAGCTACCAACTGCTCCACCCCGCGATATGGGTGCGAAGATACTGCATTTATTGGGATAAACAATAAAAGTTGAAAATAAATCGACTATTATTTTAGAGCCACTTCTTCTTTTTGAAATAAAATACAAGAACTACCACTAATGTTACGGTAATTCCCCAAAAGGCATAATAACCATAATTCCAATGTAGCTCAGGTAGGTTGTCGAAGTTCATTCCATATACTCCCGCCAAAAAAGTAAGCGGAATGAATATGGCTGAAATAACGGTAAGGGTTTTCATAGTGTCGTTCATTTTGTGCCCCTGATACACAAAAAACAAATTTGCGCCACTTTCTAGCTTGTGTATATTGAAATCCAATTCCTCCACCAACTGAATGGCTTGGTCTTTTAAGTCGGCAAAATATTTTGCCGAAGCTTGATCGATGAATCCCGCCACTCCTTTTTCAATACTACTCATGGCCTCTTTCAAAGGGTGTAAAGATCGTTTCAATTCGTTCATCGTTTCTTTTATCGACTCAATATGAAACAATGTTTCTGGTTCAGCTTTCTCTATGTTTTCGAACTTTACCAGTTCACTTACGCGCAACTCTAATTTGTCGATGGTAAAAAAGTAATCTTCTAAAATTGCTTCTAATAGAGCATACTGCAGGAAATCGGAACCTCTTTCACGCACTACCCCCTTAGCTCTTAGTATCTTACGAATGTGTTGAAAATGATTTCCAGATTTTTCCTGAAATGAAACCACATATCCTTTTCCTAGCAAAAATGAAATTTGGGCCAGTTCGACTTTGTCGCCTTCAAGGGCCTGAACTGCTTTGATGGTAAAGAAGATATATTGATCGAAATGTTGTAGTTTGGGACGAGAAGTAGTATCCAACAAATCTTGAATTACTAAAAAATGAACATCTAGTTTATCTGCTATTTGTTTTATTAAATCTACATCGTGCAAGCCGTGCACATTTAACCAATAAACATATTTGCCGTCACACAAAGTGGTAAGGTCTTCAATACAAAACTCCTTGTTTTCAATGTATTCTTCTTTATTGAAAGAAAACATTTGCAAACTAGGTTTATCGAGGTATTGTTTTCCTATAAACTCTAATTCTTCAATATGATCGTTAAGTACTTCCATTTCTATAAATGTGCTGTCGATTTTGATTGTAAAAATACTATCTTATGTGCTAACGCATTCACAAGGTAAAAATAATTTATCAGGCCATAACTTTTTAGGATGATATTATGTATACCGAGAATTCAAATTAAACTTAATGCGATTTTTATGAACGTTACACGCACCTTCGACCTCCTTGATTATTGCACCAAGGAAAGACCTTTAGATATCGCTTTCTCTAATAAAATTAGCGGTAATTGGATCAAATACAATTCATCGGAATACAAGGAAACCGCTATTAATCTTAGTTATGGCTTCCTTCAACTCGGATTGCAAAAAGATGATAAAGTAGTTATTATTAGCAGCAATAACCGTCCGGAATGGAATTTTGTAGATATGGGACTTTCTCAAATTGGCGCCGTAAGTGTGCCTGTTTATCCTACCAGTAGTGAAGAAGATTACAAATTTATTTTCAATGACGCTGAAGCAAAATACGTCATTGTTTCCGATAAGGAGCTTTACGAGAAAGTAAAAAGAGTGATGCCCAATGTGCCCAGCATTAAAGATGTTTATACCTTCAATGAAGTTGCGGGCGCTAAAAATTGGAAAGACATTGAGAAAGCAGGGAAGGCAAATCCAGTTCCCGAAAAACTAGAAGAATGTAAAAAAAGCGTAGGTGCTGATGATTTACTTACTTTGATTTACACCTCAGGAACAACCGGAACACCCAAAGGAGTAATGCTTACGCATAGAAATTTAGTAAGTAATTTTATTACGGGCGCTTCCTTAACGCCATTCGGTTATCACGATAAGGCATTAAGTTTTTTACCAATTTGCCACGTTTTTGAAAGAATGTTGGTGTACATGTATCAGTACGTAGGTGTATCTGTTTATTATGCCGAAAGTATTGATACTATTGGTGATAATATTAGAGAAGTGAAGCCTCATACCTTCACCGCTGTTCCCCGATTGATTGAAAAAGTTTACGATAAAATAGTTGCTGGAGGTAGTTCGAAACCAGCATTGCAAAAAATGATTTTCAATTGGGCTACGAAAGTGGCAGTGGATTACGATTTCAATAAAGGTGCTTGGTATAATTTAAAACATAAAATCGCGGATAAGCTGGTGTACAGCAAAATTCGCGAAAATTTAGGTGGAAATGTAATATGTATTGTGTCTGGTAGCGCCGCTTTGCAGCCTCGTTTGCAAAAATTCTTTTGGGCGGCCGGCTTGCCTGTTTTAGAGGGTTACGGACTCACAGAAACATCGCCAGTAATTGCGGTGAATTTATTGGGAGAAGGCAAAACCAAATTCGGAACAGTAGGCGAGGTGATTTCCGATGTGGAGGTGAAAATTGCCGAAGATGGTGAGATATTGGTGAAGGGTCCGAATGTGATGAAAGGCTATTACAAACGACCTGATCTTACTGAACAAACCATAATTAACGGTTGGTTTCATACCGGTGACATTGGCGTTTTCGACGGTAAAATGCTTAAAATCAACGATCGTAAAAAAGAGATGTTTAAGACTTCAGGCGGGAAGTATCTTTGTCCGCAACCTATCGAAAATAAATTCAAAGAGTCACCATACATCGAGCAAATGATGGTAATTGGTGAAAATCAAAAACATGCTTCTGCCTATATTGTTCCAGCTTTTGCCGAAGTGAAAAAATGGTTGAAAGAACAAAACATAGAACCTCAAAACAACAAGGAATTGATTGAAAACAAAAGTGTTTTGAAATTAATTCAAGATGAAGTAAATAGATTCAATCAGCAATTGGGTAAGGTGGAGCAAATCAAGAAATTTGAGTTGATAGACCATGAATGGACCACCGAAGGCGGAGAGCTTACGCCTACGCTGAAACCAAAGCGAAAAATCATTATGGAAAAGCATAAAAATCTTTTCAACAAGATTTACGGAATAAATTAATTGAAAATCATTCCGATTTTAGGCTAGAAAACATGAAATTCTTCTTATTTTTATAAATTGTAATTACTTTTTTAATGAAAAGACACATCAGAAAAGCAGTAGTATTGGGTTCTGGAGTAATGGGTTCTCGTATTGCTTGTCATTTTTCCAATGTTGGCATTAATGTTATGTTGCTGGATATTGCTCCTAAAGAGTTGAACGACGCTGAAAAAGCTGCTGGTTTAGCACTCGACAACAAAAAAGTAAAAAATAGAATAGTGAATGATGCTTTGGCTAGTGCCATTAAATCAAATCCATCACCTTTATACAAAAAATCAGATGCTAGATTGATTTCTACTGGTAATTTTGATGATGATATGGCAAAGATTGCCGATGCCGATTGGATTATCGAAGTTGTAGTAGAAAATTTAAATATCAAGAAAGTTGTTTTCGAACAAGTTGAGAAATTCCGTAAACCGGGCGCCCTCATCACTTCAAATACTTCTGGTATTCCTATCGAAATGATGTTGGATGGTCGTTCAGATGATTTTCAAAAACATTTTTGTGGTACGCACTTCTTCAATCCTCCAAGATATTTAAAGCTTTTAGAAGTAATTCCTTCTTCTAAAACTTTGCCTGAAGTCACTCAATTCTTCATGGAGTTTGGCGATTTGATTTTAGGTAAAACAACCGTTTTATGTAAAGATACTCCTGCTTTTATCGCCAATAGAATTGGGGTTTTCTCTATTATGAGTTTATTTCATCAAGTGGAGGAAATGGGCTTGAGCATTGATGAGGTGGATAAGTTAACTGGACCAGTTTTGGGCCGTCCGAAATCAGCTACCTTCCGAACTTGCGACGTTGTAGGTTTAGATACTTTGGTAAAAGTAGCACAAGGTGTTCAACAAAACTGTCCGAAAGACGAAGCCAATTCAGTTTTTGCCATTCCGGGCTATATCAGTCAGATGGTAGAAAAAGGTTGGTTAGGCTCTAAATCAAAACAAGGATTTTACAAACAAGATAAAAGTTCGGGTAAAAAAGAAATTCTTTCTTTGAACCTGAAAACATTAGAATACGAAGCCAAAAAGAAAGTAAATTTTGCCACTTTAGAAATGGCGAAAAACGAAGACAACTTAGTTAAAAGAGTAAAGATATTGGCTTCTGGTCCTGATAAAGCAGGTGATTTTTACAGAAAAAGTTTTACGGCTTTATTTGTTTATGTATCGAACAGAGTTCCAGAAATTTCAGATGAACTGTACAAAATTGATCAGGCGATGAAAGCTGGATTCGGTTGGGAGTTAGGACCATTTGAGTTGTGGGATGCTGTAGGTGTTAAAGAAGCTGCAGGCTTAATGCAAAAAGCAGGAGTTCAACCAGCTGCATGGGTAGCAAAAATGTTAGAATCGGGCAAAAACAGTTTCTACATTATTGAGAACGGAAGCAAAAAATACTACGATGCTGCAAGTGGAAGCTACAAAGCAATACATGGAGCTGAAAACTTTATCATTTTAGATAATCTTAGAGCAAGCAATGTGGTTTGGAAAAACTCAGGCTCTACTCTTTTTGATATTGGTGATGGTGTATTGAACCTAGAATTCCACACCAAAATGAATACTATGGGTAGTGAAGTGATTCAGGGAATCAACAAAGCTATCGATATTGCCGAGCAAGAAGGTTGGAAAGGATTGGTGATTGGTAGTCAGGGTGCAAATTTCTCTGCTGGAGCCAACCTTGGAATGCTATTTATGTTTGCTGCCGACCAAGAATGGGATGAAGTAGATTTCGCTATCCGCGCTTTCCAAAAAACAATGATGAGAGTTCGTTATTCAGCAATACCTGTTGTTGTTGCGCATTATCAATTGGCTTTGGGTGGTGGTTGTGAAATTGCTTTACATGCCGATCAAATTCAAGCGCATGCTGAAACCTATGTTGGATTGGTAGAAGTTGGTGCCGGATTAATTCCTGGTGGCGGTGGAACAAAGGAATTTGCATTACGAATTGCAGATGCTACCTTTGATGGCGACATTGAATTACCAGGTTTGAAAAATGCGTTCTTAACTATAGGTATGGCAAAAGTAGCGACTTCGGCACACGAAGCTTTCGACTTAGGCTACTATATGAAAGGGAGAGATCGTGTTACCTTAAATCAAGATAGACTAATCACCGATGCAAAAGAATCAGTATTGAGATTGGCTCATCAAGGCTATGTTCAACCAGTTATGAGAAGAAACATTCGTGTTTTGGGTAGAGAAGGATTGGGGATGGTGTATGCTGGCGCAAACACAATGTTCTCAGGGGGTTATATCTCTGAGCATGATAAATTGATATCAGAAAAATTAGGATATGTGATGTGTGGTGGTGATATTTCTGCTAGAACTGAAGTATCTGAACAATATTTACTTGACCTAGAAAGAGAAGCATTTTTATCTCTTTGCGGTACCAAGAAAACATTGGAAAGAATACAAAGTATTTTAACAACTGGAAAACCGTTAAGAAACTAATATATTTGTATCCGTGAAACTGAAAAACAACTTATTGCTACTCTTGTTCTTTTTGGCATTTTTGCCATCAATCAATATGCTTGCGCAGCCTCCTTCAGATGAGGAAATGATAGAGGAAAAACCTAGAAATCTCCCTAGTTCTGACCGTGACCATAGAAATAAAAAAGATTTTACAGGCAGAAAATGGGGTGTTTGGAAAACCTATTCTATTGATAAACTATTGATTTTGGAAGTAGAGTATTACAATGGTCAGCGTCACGGAAAATACGCCAGATACAACGGTGTTAGTGGAAAACCGATGGAAGTAGTGAATTATTTTTACGGTGTGAAAGATGGAGCATACCAAAAGTATTATGGTACAGGAGATTTAAGAATGGAAGGGGAGTATGACAATGGCAAAAGAAAGGGTACTTGGACTTACTATTATCAAGGAACAGGTACAATAAAAATGGTTGGAGAGTACGTGAATGGTCAGAAAGAGGGAGAATGGAAATATTATGACAAAAAAGAAAACCTTGTGAAGACAGAAGTGTATAAGAACGGTCAGAATATGTCTGCACCTGCTCCTAAAAAGGAGGAGAAAAAAGACGATAAAACCAAAACCAAGTAATACATGGAAGTATACATTGTAGCCGGCTACCGTTCAGCAGTTGGTAAATCAAAAAAAGGAGGATTTAGATTTTTGCGTGCCGATGATTTAGGTGCGCAAGTTTTACAACATCTTGTGAAATCAATCCCAAATTTCGATCAAGAATTAATCGACGATATTATTTGTGGTAATGCTACTCCTGAGGCAGAACAGGGTTTAAACATTGGTCGAATGATTTCTCTAATTGGTTTGAACACCGTGAAAGTTCCCGGAATGACCATTAATAGATATTGTTCTTCTGGTTTAGAATCTATTGCTCTTGCGCATGCCAAAATAAAAGCTGGTATGGCCGATTGTATCGTTGCCGGTGGCTTAGAGACAATGTCTCCTATTCCTTTTGGTGGTTGGAAAATAGTTCCAAACTACAATGTTGCCAAAACCAATCCCGATTGGTATTGGGGAATGGGTTTAACGGCCGAACAAGTGGCTAAAGATTACAATGTATCTCGTGAAGATCAAGATATTTTCTCTTTGAATTCTCATTTGAAAGCTATTAAAGCCATTGAAGAAGGCAAGTTTAAAGAAGATATTGCTCCAATTACCATCAATGAAATTTTCTTAGATATAAACGAAAAGCGTCAAGAAAGATCTTTTGTTGTTGATACCGATGAAGGTCCTCGTAAAGAAACAACTATTGAAGCTCTTACCAAATTAAAACCTGTATTTGCTGCCAACGGTTCGGTAACTGCAGGAAACTCTTCGCAAACTTCTGATGGCGCTGCCTTTGTGATGTTGATGTCGGAAAAAATGGTGAAAGAACAAAACCTAGAACCTATCGCAAGATTGGTGAGTTATTCTGTTGCTGCACTAGAGCCAAGAGTAATGGGTGTTGGTCCGATTTACGCCATTCCACAAGCCCTAAAAAAAGCTAATCTTAAATTAAAAGATATTGATTTGATTGAATTAAACGAAGCATTTGCTTCTCAATCACTTGCTGTAATTCGCGAATTAGAAATCGACCCAACTATTGTAAATCCAAACGGAGGAGCAATTGCTTTAGGTCACCCGCTGGGCTGCACAGGAGGAAAACTTTCTGTTCAGGTTTTCAATGAGTTACGTAGAAGAAATGGAAAATACGGAATGGTGACTATGTGTGTAGGAACAGGACAGGGTGCTGCAGGGGTTTTCGAATTCTTGAAATAAGCGAACCTATTTCTTATCCTTCCGTACGACCCAACGTTCAATTGTCAAACATCAAATCATTATCTTATGTCAAAAGCATTAAAAGGTGGGGAATTCTTAATTGCCGAAACAGATTTCCAAAACGTTTTTATTCCTGAAGAGTGGAATGAAGAACAAACCATGATGGCTCAAACTTGTATAGACTTTCTTGCTGCAGAGGTTTTTCCAAACTTAGATAGAATAGACAAGCAAGAAGAAGGATTAATGCCTTCTTTGTTGACTAAAGCTGGTGAGCTTGGTTTATTAGGCGTTTCTATTCCAGAAGCATATGGAGGTTTTGGCGCTAACTTTAATACATCTTTATTGGTGAATGAAGCAACGGGAGGCGGGCACTCATTCGCTGTGTCATTGGCTGCTCACACAGGTATTGGAACTCTTCCTATTATGTACTATGGTAATGCCGCTCAAAAGGAAAAATATTTACCTAAACTTTCAACAGGAGAATTAAAGGCTTGTTATTGTTTAACTGAGCCTGGCTCTGGTTCTGATGCCAACTCTGGTAAAACACAAGCGATTCTTTCTGCTGATGGAAAATACTACACGTTGAACGGACAAAAAATGTGGATTACCAATGGTGGTTTTGCCGACATTTTTGTGGTATTTGCTAAAATCGATAAAGACGAAACTCTCTCTGCTTTCATTGTTGAAAAAGGATATGGTGGAATTACTTTAAATCCTGAAGAACATAAAATGGGTATCAAAGGTTCATCTACCCGTCAAGTATTTTTCAACGATTGTAAAGTTCCTGCTGAAAACCTATTAGGAGAAAGAGAAGGCGGATTTAAAATCGCTTTGAACATCTTGAATATCGGACGAATAAAATTGGCTGGAGCAACTTTAGGTGCTGCTAAAAAAGTGGTTACACAAGGTGTTGTTTACGCTAACGAAAGAAATCAATTCGGACGCGCTATTGCAAAATACGGAGCCATCAAACATAAAATTGGTGAACAAGCAATCAAAGTGTTTGCGCTTGAAACAGCTTTGTATCGTTGCGGACAAGCCATTGATGACTGGACCGACAAGTTAGTGGCCGAAGGTGTTGACAACGAAAAAGCAAAATTAGAAGGTGTTGAACAGTTTGCAATTGAAGCAGCTATTCTTAAAGTATATGGGTCAGAAACTTTAGATTTCGTTGTGGATGAAGGTGTGCAGATTTATGGTGGTATGGGCTTCTCTGCCCATGCGCCAATGGATCGTTCTTACAGAGATTCTCGTATCAACAGAATTTTTGAAGGAACCAACGAGATCAACCGTATGCTTACAGTAGATATGATGCTGAAACGTGCGATGAAAGGGGAGTTGGATTTGATGGGGCCAGCGATGAGCGTGGCAAAAGAATTAATGACTGTACCTGATTTTGGCGATGGAGACACTGCTCTTTTTGCAGCAGAAAATAAATACATCAAAAACTTCAAGAAAGCGGCTTTGATGACTGCAGGTGCAGCGGTACAAAAATTAATGCAAACGCTTTCTAAAGAGCAAGAAGTTATCATGAATATCTCTGATATGTTGATTGATATTTATGTTGCAGAATCGATGTTGTTGCGAGTACAGAAATTAGTAGCTCAAAAGGGTGAAGCAGCTTGTGCAGTTTACATCGATGCAATGAGAGTATTCTTCTTTGATGCTGCAGATAGAATCAACGTTGCAGGTAAGAATGCATTGTGTTCTTTCGCAGAAGGCGATGAAGCAAGAATGATGTTTATGGGCTTGAAACGTTTTACGAAAGTAGAACCTATCAATACCAAAGAAAGCAGAAGAAGAGTTGCTCAAGTGATTATCGACGAGAACAAATATTGTTTGTAATTAATAATTAATTTTATGGAAAGGCTTTCGTGAATGCGGAAGCCTTTTTTTGTTCGAATATTTGTTTCAAGAATCATTTAAAAATACTTTAAATTCGATTTATCAAATAGGTCTTACGTTTTGTGCGTATATTTTCATTATTTGATAAGTAGTGAAAAGTCTCTGCATGTAGATACATTATAAAATATGCGATTGTTTATTCGAGAACTGGCTAGGTTCACCTTACTGCTATTAATTTTTATATGCTCCATGGATATGTTTCTCTGGAACCAAAATTCATTGTATAAGGAAAAGTTTGAAGGAGCTTTATTAAATAAAGATTCAATTGAAGTTGTTATTTTGGGCAACTCACATGCAAACTATGGCGTTGACCCTAGTGCCTTTAAGTCTTTTACTTACAATTTGGCTAATGTGAGTCAAAGTATATATTTCGATAAGAGAATTACATTATCATTATTACCAGAATTGAAAAAACTGAAGTACGTTTTTATAAGCGTTGATTATCATAATTTGTATTTTTCTAGTCAAGGTGTTCGCGATAATTGGTCTTATTATGGTAATGGAATAAAGTATAAAAACACAAATTATTTTCTCGCTAATTTATCGCCATCCCTTTTTGGTTACACATGGAAAGTTTCGTTTTCGTTGTTAAAAAAGAGAATCGGTAATAAATTAAGATATGGTCAAAAGGCCGTAGATTTTGATGTTGAGGAAGGTGTTAATGTCACTATTCCAATTAAAAGAGGTTTTGTTTCGTTGGAAAAGACCAATGAACATGAGTTTACAAAAGAATATTATAGAACTAGAAACATCTACTTCAACGATATAATAAAATCTTCGAATGAAAAGGAAGAAATTTTGAAAGATTTGGATGATTTTGTGCAAATATTATTGGCTCATCATGTAACTCCAATAATTTTTACTTCACCTACATTTATCGAATACAATAAATTTCTTGATACTTCCGTGTTGGATGGAAATGCAAAAGATATTTTTAAATTGTGTTCAAAATATAAGATTGAGTATTGGGATTTCATGAACAGTAATGTCTTTAGTAAAGATGATTTTAATAATGTTGATCACCTTAATAGTAAAGGTGCATTGAAATTTGGAAGGTTACTTAATGACTCTTTGATTAATTTTCAAAAGAAGCGTGTCCTGGAGAAATATTGACGGCTAGAGAAAGTACAAAGCTAACAGTGCAATTACAAAAACGTCGAATAACCATTTTTTCTTAAAGTTATCAAAATACATAGAGCCTAAAAAGGTTAAGGGGAAAAGAAGAAATGATAATTCTGTGATAGAATTTGCACCAAAAAAGGAAAGGACTAAAACACCTAAAAATATTAACAGTATCACATCGTGAAACACCCGGTTTTTTAGAGTTTGTGTACGTTTGCTTACATAAGAGTAAAATACCACTAAGAGCAAAATTACTGCTGTGAAAAGGAATAGATAAGATTCAAAAATGATTTTGCCGAGTGCTTGAGGAATTTCAAATGCAATATTTTTTTGCATGAATAGTTTATTGGGTAAGTCATTGAAAAATTGAAAACACGAATACAAATAATAAGGTATTACTGCTCCAAATAAAGGGAATATGTAGTCGCGCCATTTCAATGTTTTGTATACGCTTAAAGCAAAAATGGCCCAAGGAAAAATTAGGATTAATGGGAAGTAAAAGAAAGTCGCGCACCCAAACAAAAATCCAACATTCATCGATTGATAGGGTTTACCTTGACTTTGGTGGATAATCATCAATTGCTCCATTAAAAAAAGCAAGAATACAATCGAGAGCATTAGGTCTATGCTTGCTGCTGGTTTCCAAAAAACTAAACTCATAATCATGTAAAGGAATATTGGAAGCCCCCCTTTGAAATCCAATATTTTGTATTTAATCATCAATCTGTTTACCCAGAATACTGATGTGACCCAAAAAAGAATAAATAGTGCTCGATATAGCCAATCTAATTCAACCAAATGACGTAAATCGATGAAGTAAAAATCATTTACGAAAATTTCGCTTTGAAAAACTGAAATACAAAAACCAGCGGTTAGTAAAAGATAGTAGAAATAGGACGAGAAGTTGTTGTTTTTTAGTGCGTTGAGAAACATGTCGCAAATTAAGCTAAAACTTTTGAATTTTACCTTTTCACTTTTGAATAGAATTTATATCTTTACCACATAAATTTACAGTTATGAGTTTAAATTCATTCTTCGCATCACTTCAAGATTTTTTCTACGCAACCTTTGAAATCCTTCCTGTTATTGGATATGGAGCGACTTGGTTCTTTAGTTTAACCATTAGTGCTTTGTTTTTGTACTGGACTGGCGTTTTGGCGAAGGAGCCGAAAAGCGATAAATAGAAATAGAGATATTCAACAAAAAAAGCCTCAATCGCTGATTGAGGCTTTTTTTATTGGGAATTATCAAGTGTTATTTTAAATCAAAGCCAATATCTCTTCTGTAATATTTGCCATCAAACTTAATTTTTTCTGCATTGGCAAAGCTAGTCGCTAAAGCTTCTTGCATGGTAGGTGCAATGGTAGAAACGGCCAATACTCGTCCGCCATTGGTAACTATACTATCACCTAATGATTTTGTTCCTGCATGGAAAAGGATGCTTCCTTCGCAAGATTCGAAACCAGTCATTACTTTACCTTTCTCGTAATCGCCAGGATATCCGCCCGCTACGAGCATTACAGTAACGCAAGTGCGGTCGTCGAGTTCTATTGTTTTTTCAGATTAAGAGCCTATGCCCACCGCTTCGAACAATTCGAGAACATCGCTTTTAATGCGTGGCATTACCACTTCAGTTTCAGGGTCGCCCATACGCACATTGTATTCAATTACTTGAGGATCTCCACCATCGTTCATCAAGCCAATGAAAATAAATCCTTTGTAGTCGATACCTTCTTTTTTGAGTCCGGCTATAGTTGGTTTCACCACTCTTTCTTCAACTTTCTTAAGAAAATCACCTTTAGCGAAAGGTACAGGAGAAATAGCGCCCATTCCACCAGTGTTTAATCCAGTATCACCTTCACCAATTCTTTTGTAATCTTTGGCTTCAGGCAAAATAAGGTAGCCATTGCCATCGGTAAGCACAAATACAGAAAGTTCAATTCCTTTTAAGAATTGCTCAATGACTACTTTGCTGCTGGCTTGCCCGAATTTCGCATGAGCCAACATGTCTGTCAATTCTTTTTGCGCATCTTTTACATTGTCTAAAATCACTACGCCTTTACCAGCAGCCAAACCATCGGCTTTCAGTACGAAGGGAGGTTTTTGCGTCTCTAAATATTTCAAACCTTCTTCCAATTGTTCTTTGGTAAAGCTTGCGTAGGCAGCAGTAGGAATACCATGCTTAATCATGAATTTCTTTGAAAATTCTTTACTTCCTTCCAATTGTGCGCCGTCTTTTTTCGGACCAATAACGGGCACATTTTTAAGTTGTTCATCGGCCAAGAAGAAGTCGTGCACTCCTTTTACTAATGGGTCTTCCGGACCAACAATTACCAATGAAATATTTTCTTTTAAAACCAACGCTTTGATAGAAGGGAAGTCATCGGCAGCAATTGCTACGTTTGTTCCTACTTGAGCAGTGCCAGCATTACCTGGAGCGATAAATAATTTATTTAGTTTTTTGCTTTGTGCGATTTTCCAACTGAAAGCGTGCTCGCGTCCGCCAGAGCCTAAGATTAGTACATTCATCATATTATAAAGGTATATTTCCGTGTTTTTTCTTTGGTAATTTAGCAACTTTGTTTTTTAGCATTTCCATAGCGATAATCAACTTTTCGCGTGTTTCTGAAGGCATAATCACCTCATCAACATAACCGCGTTCGGCAGCGATATAAGGGTTAGCAAACTTATCGTTGTATTCTGCCTCTTTTTCTTTCCATTGCGCATTGGCGTCTTTTGCTTCAGAAATTTCTTTCTTGAAAATAATTTCAGCAGCACCTTTGGCGCCCATTACCGCAATTTCGGCCGATGGCCATGCAAAATTCATATCGGCGCCAATGTGTTTAGAATTCATCACATCATAAGCACCGCCATAGGCTTTTCTGGTAATTACTGTAATTCTAGGCACTGTAGCTTCGCTAAATGCATAAAGTAATTTCGCGCCGTTCGCTATGATTCCATTCCACTCTTGATCGGTGCCTGGAAGAAAGCCTGGAACATCTACCAATACTACTAAAGGAATGTTGAAAGAATCGCAAAAACGAACAAATCTACCGGCCTTGGTAGAAGAATCAATATCTAACACTCCTGCTAAATGCTGAGGATTGTTGGCTACTACACCAATCGATTTTCCGGCCAAGCGAGCAAAACCAACAATGATATTTTGAGCAAAATCTTTATGTACTTCTAAAAAACTATCGGCATCGGCAATTTCGGCAATCAACGATTTCATGTTGTAAGGCTGTAAATTATTTTCGGGAATGATGGCATCTAATTTATCGCGTTTTTCATTTCCTGTTTCGTAAGTGTGAATGGGCGCTCTTTCTTCACAATTTTGAGGCAAGTACGACAATTGCTTTTTTAACAATTCAATAGCATCTAAATCTGTAGAAGCGGTATAATGCGTAACGCCCGATTTTGATGCATGCGCATCGGCACCGCCCAATTCCTCAGAACTCACTTCTTCATGGGTAACGGTTTTCACCACATTGGGTCCGGTTACAAACATATAAGAAGTACCTTCCACCATAGTTATAAAATCAGTGAGTGCAGGAGAATACACTGCACCTCCAGCACAGGGTCCCATAATCACCGAAAGTTGAGGAATCACTCCTGAAGCCAAAGTATTTCTATAAAAAATATCGGCATAACCAGCCAAAGACACCACCCCTTCTTGAATACGCGCACCGCCCGAATCGTTTAAACCAATCATAGGAGCACCATTTTGCATGGCCAAATCCATGATTTTACAAATCTTAGCGGCATAAGCTTCCCCTAAGGAACCGCCCATCACTGTAAAATCTTGAGAAAACAAATACACCAATCTGCCATTCACCAAGCCATAGCCCGTTACTACGCCGTCGCCCAATATTTTTTGGTCTTGTAAACCGAAATCGCTAGAGCGATGTTGAACAAATTTGCCAATTTCCTGAAAAGTACCTTTATCTAATAAGAGCTCAATTCTTTCACGCGCAGTTAATTTCCCTTTTTGATGCTGAGCGTCAATACGCTTTTTACCTCCACCTTCTTCGGCCAAAAGGTTTTTGTTCTTTAGCAATTGAAATTTTTCTGTACTCATATTAATAAGGTAAGTGGAGGTAAAAGTAAAAAGACAAAAGGGATTTCCTACAAAAACATTCAAGTTCACCCTTCAAAACATAAAGTTTTTGGGTACTATTAAAAAAAAGATGTTGATAATTTGTGGGTTATAAATATTAATTCTATTTTTGTCGCCCGTTTTTCCCTTTAAGAAGAACGAAACCATTTAAAAAATAAGCAAGTGGACACTTTAAGTTACAGAACAGTATCGGCAAACCAAAGCACAGCTAAAAAGCAGTGGGTAGTAGTAAATGCTGAAGGACAGAACCTAGGTAGATTAGCTTCTAAAGTAGCTAATTTGATTCGTGGAAAACACAAAACAAATTACACTCCTCATTTTGATTGTGGAGACAATGTAATTGTGATTAATGCAGATAAAATTGAGCTAACCGGCGAAAAATGGGATGCTAAAGATTATATCCGTTATACTGGATATCCAGGCGGACAAAGAATTCTTTCTGCGAGAGAAGTACACGCAAAAAGACCTACTGCTTTGGTAGAAAAAGCGGTAAAAGGAATGCTTCCTAAAACAAGATTAGGAAATGCTTTGTTTACTAACCTACATGTATATGCAGGTACAGCACACAAGCATGAAGCGCAACAACCGAAAGAATTGAACATCAACGAAATTAAATAATCGAAATGGAAGTAATCAACACTGTTGGTAGAAGAAAATCCTCTGTAGCTAGGATTTACCTGAAAGAAGGAAACGGAACAATCACCGTTAACGAAAGAGAAGCAAACGAATATTTTCCAACAACTATGCTTCAGTTCAAATTAAATCAAGCAATTAAAATTGCTGATTTAGAAGGTAAATTTGACATCGATGTTACTGTAACAGGTGGTGGTATTACTGGCCAAGTTGAAGCAACCCGTATGGGTATTGCTAGAGCTTTGGAAAAATACAATGCTGAGTTGAGAGCTCCTTTGAAAAAAGAAGGCTTATTTACAAGAGACCAAAGAGAAGTGGAGAGAAAAAAACCAGGTCAAAAGAAAGCAAGAAAGAGATTCCAATTCTCTAAACGTTAATATTATTATTCAATTTATAAAACTGATTAGATGGCTAAGGCAACTTACAAAGAGTTAATGGATGCAGGAGTACACTTCGGGCATTTGACAAGAAAGTGGAATCCAAACATGGCTCCTTACATTTTCATGGAGAAAAATGGTATCCACATCATCGACCTTAATAAAACTATTGGCAAATTAGACGAAGCTGCTGCAGCTTTGAAACAAGTTGCTAAATCAGGTAAAAAAATACTTTTCGTAGCTACTAAAAAACAAGCTAAAGAAATCGTTGCAGAAAGAGTAAAGGCTATCAATATGCCTTACGTTACTGAAAGATGGCCTGGAGGTATGTTGACCAACTTTTCTACTATCCGTAAAGCGGTTAAGAAAATGGGCACTATCGATAAAATGGCAACTGATGGTACTTTCGATAACATGTCGAAAAAAGAAAGATTAAGCATCATGCGTATGAGAGAGAAATTAGACCGTAACTTAGGTTCTATCTCTGATCTTAGCCGTTTACCAGGTGCTTTGTTCATCATCGATATTCATAAAGAAAACATCTCTGTTCAAGAGGCTCACAAATTGAATATTCCAACTTACGGTATCGTTGATACTAACTCAGATCCAAATAAAGTTGATTTCGCTATTCCAGCAAACGACGATAGTTCAAAATCTGTTGACTTGATTTTAAGAGTGGTTTGCGATGCTATCGCAGAGGGCTTAGAAGAAAGAAAAGCTTTGAAAGGAACTAAGAAAGATGAGGAAGAGAAAGAAGAAGTAGTTGAAGCAAAAAAAGCTACTGAAGAAATCGCTGGCGAAGAATAATTAAAAGATTATAACAATGGCAACAATGGAAATAAATGCTAAAGATGTAATGAAATTACGCGCTCAAACTGGTGCGGGAATGATGGATTGCAAAAAAGCTTTGGCTGAAGCAGAAGGAAATTTTGAAGTAGCAATTGATGTTCTTAGAAAACAAGGACAAAAATTAGCTAACAAACGTGCCGACAGAGAAACTACTGAAGGTTTTGTATTGGCTAAAACAAGTGCCGATAACAAAAGAGCTTTCATTATTTCTTTGAACTGTGAAACTGACTTCGTTGCTAAAAACGAAAGTTTTGGAAAATTAGTGGAGCGTTTTGCTGAATTGGCCTTGGCTAACAACTCTCAATCAGTTGAAGAAGTTAAAGCATTGAAATTCGACGATATCACTATTGGAGAGAAAGTAACAGAGCAAACTGGTGTTATTGGTGAGAAATTAGAAATTTGCTGTTTCGAAGCTATCACTGGTGAACAAGTTTACGCTTACAACCACCCTGGTAACAGAACAGCTGCTATTTTGGCTGTAAATATTGCTACTGATGTTGAAGTGGTTAAAAACGTTGCTATGCAAATTGCGGCAATGAATCCTGTTTCTATCGATAAAGCAGATTGTCCTCAATCTGTAATTGAAAAAGAAATTGAAATTGCTAAAGATTTGTTGAGACAAGAAGGTAAACCTGAAGATATGATTGATAAAATCGCTCAAGGTAAATTGACTCGTTTCTTCAAAGACAGCACTTTATTGAACCAAGATTTTATTAAAGACGGAAAAATCACTGTAGCGCAGTACTTAAAGTCGGTAAACAAAGACTTAACTGTAACCGCCTTCAGAAGATATTCATTGGCCGACTAGGCCAAACGAAAAAAGAGAGAATTTAAATTCTCTCTTTTTTTTTGCCCATTTTTTTATAACTCTGATACTTAAGCAAATGAAATACAAAAGAATCCTTTTAAAACTAAGTGGTGAAGCCTTGATGGGCGATGGACAATATGGAATTGACTCTAACAGATTGTTAGAATATGCTAAAGAAATTGCAACTGTGGTTGGCGCAGGTACTGAAGTGGCTATAGTGATTGGTGGAGGAAATATCTACAGAGGAATTAATGCAGAGAAATCGGGAATCGACAGAGTGCAAGGTGACCACATGGGAATGTTGGCGACTATGATTAACAGTTTGGCTTTACAAGCTACTTTAGAGAAAGTAGGTATTAAAACGCGTTTGCTTTCTGCGATTGTGATGGATCAAGTAGCTGAACCATACATTAGAAGAAGAGCTGTTCGTCACTTAGAAAAAGGAAGAGTAGTCATCTTCGGTGCAGGAACAGGAAATCCTTATTTCACTACAGATACAGCCGCATCGTTAAGAGCTATTGAAATAGAAGCCGATGTAATCTTAAAAGGAACGCGTGTAGATGGTATTTATACTGCCGATCCAGAGAAAGATAAAACAGCTACCAAATACAATAAAGTTACCTTTACAGAAGTGTATGAAAAAGGGTTAAATGTGATGGATTTAACGGCTTTCACGCTTTGTAAAGAAAACAAACTTCCTATTATAGTTTTCGATATGAACAAAGCAGGAAACCTACACAAAGTAGTTTTGGGCGAAGATGTAGGAACATTAGTAGAAGTATAGTAAATTCATCGAAATTTTTAATTTAGCGAAAATTCATTGAGTATGTCAGATATCAATTCAGTATTAAGCACCGCAGAAGGTGTGATGAACAAAGCACTAGAAAGATTAGAAAAAGAATTGTCAAAAATTCGTGCCAGCAAGGCCAATCCTTCTATGTTAGATAGCGTGAAGGTAGATTATTATGGCAATCCATCTCCAGTTGCTAATGTTGCTAACATTAATACCCCTGATGGAAGAACTCTTACTGTTCAGCCATGGGAAAAGGGAATGTTGGAGCCTATTTGCAAGGCGATTTTAGATGCAAATTTAGGGTTTACACCACAAAACAACGGCACTACAATTATCATATCAATACCGCCTCTAACTGAGGAAAGACGAAAAGGTTTAGTGAAGCAATGCAAGGCTGTGGGTGAAGACGCAAAGGTGTCTATTCGTCAGGCAAGAAAAGATGCCAACGATAGCATCAAAGCTTTGCAAAAAAATGGATTACCTGAAGATAGTGCAAAAGATGGTGAGGCAAAATCTCAAGTTTTAACCGATAAATTCGTTGCTTTGGTTGATAAACATGTTGCAGATAAGGAAAAGGAAATCATGACAGTGTAAGGAAATCAAAAGCAAAACATAGAAAGCCAAAAGCTCATTTCGCAAAAGCACGAAATGAGCTTTTTTATTTCAAAGCATTTACAATTTTGTCGTCCATAGGATCAATACCCGAAGAAAAGTAATGTATTAATTTACCGTTTTCATCTACCAAGTACTTCCCAAAATTCCATGTTGGAGCTTGAGTATTCCATCCATTTAAAGTAGAGTCGGAAAGCCATTTAAATACCTCATTTTGTTCTTTTCCTTTTTTAACCGAACTCTTCATCGCGATAGGAAAAGAAACGCCGTAATTCTTCTTGCAAAATTCTGCAATGGTAGAATCACTTCCTGGTTCTTGACCACCAAAATCATTTGCCGGAAAAGCGATAATCACCAGCTTGTTTTTGTACTTCTGATGCAAGGCTTCTAACCCGTCGTACTGCTTTGTGTAGCCGCAGTGGCTAGCAGTGTTCACCAATAATACTTTCTTGCCTTTTAAAGAATCGAAATGGAGTGTAGAACCATCATTCATTAAAACAGATAAAGAATGAAAGGAGGTTTTCGCTTCAACATTGTTTTCATTTTTTGTGTCCATAGCAAAACAGCTTATTAAAAGTGCGGCAGCGATTGCCGAAAAACTTATTTTTTTAAACATAATTTGGGTCTAACAGTGTGCAATCTTTTTTAAGACTAAAATTTTTTTAGGCTATCCTTACAATTACAATTTTTATTGCCTTCAACTAATGAAAGATCTGTAATCACACTTCTTTCACTCATCATGTCTACCAAAACGTAATAGCTTTTGGTGCCCGCTTCGAATGAGATATAGTAGGTTTTTGGAGCTTTGTCTACGTTGGTTAAATCGTGACTAAACTCTACGTCGCCATCGGCAATTCCATCTACCACAATTTGCTTGCTTAATTGATGACATTCAATTAAGCATTCAACACTATCGGTAAAATCCAATTTGTTTTCTTTGGCTAAAATAAATCCTTTCACTCTGTTTTCTGGCAACCAACTTACAGCAGTATTGTTTAATGGGTCGTCGTTTCTAAACAGTAAGGAAATGAATAACAAAATACTCATCAATCCTGCACTCATGAAAAATATAAAAAATCTTCTTTTTCTGGTCATGGGTTAAAATGCTGCCATTAATAAATCTATGCCTTTGTAGGGTAAACAGAAGGTTTCACCTAATATTTTGTTGGTGATAATGCCTTTGTACATATACACGCCGTGACGCAGACCACTATTGTTTTTCACCATTTTTTCTATACCACCATGGTTTCCAATATCCAAAATTAGTGGAGTGAATACGTTGCTTAATGCATATGATGCTGTGCGCGATACGCGTGCCGCAATGTTGGGAACACAGTAATGTATAATGCCGTGCTTGATATAGGTAGGATTTTCGTGCGAAGTAACACGTGAAGTTTCAAAGCAGCCTCCGGAGTCGATGCTTACATCAACAATCACTGTTCCTTCTTTCATGGCTTCTACCATTTCTTCTGGCACCACACAAGGTGTTTTACCATCTTTGGCACTCAATGCTCCAATCACTACATCGGCATTTTTCAATCCTTTTAATAAAACTTTTGGTTGTATTACAGAGGTGTATAATCGCTGTCCGACATGATTTTGTAATCTTCGCAATTTGTAAATATTGTTATCAAAAACTCTTACAGATGCACCTAAACCAATGGCTGCTCTAACAGCAAATTCACCAACTGTTCCAGCTCCAATAATTACAACTTCAGTGGGTTTAACGCCAGATATTCCTCCCAGCATGTGTCCGTGTCCACCATGCGCCTTACTCAATAATTCTGCAGCAATTAGCATTGATGATGTACCCGCAATTTCGCTCATCGCTTTAACTATAGGGTAAATGCCGTCTTCGTCTTTGATATAATCGAATGCAATGGCTGTAAGTTTTTTCGACATCAACTGTTGCATGAAGCTTCTAGGTTGAACAGGAAGTTGTAAAGCTGAAAAAAGTATTTGTTTAGAGGAAGGATTTAAGAATTTAATTTCATCAAGGGTTGGGGGAGAAACTTTTAAGAGAACATCTGCCTTAAAAACATCTTCGCGGTTGTACGCTATTTCTGCTCCCGCTTCGCTGTAGTCTCTGTCGCTAAAATTAGCGCCCGAACCGGCTTTGCTTTCAACAATTACACGGTGTCCATTATTTATTAAAACCGCCACAGAATCGGGAACCAAAGGTACTCTGTTTTCTTGAATTGCACTTTCTTTGGGTATTCCAATGTACAGTGAGCTCTGGCGGCTAGCGATTTCAAGCATTTCCTCTTGTGGCATAAATGCCGATTTCGCTAAGTTTCTTAATAAATCATCTGATGACTTCATTTTTCTTCACTTACAGTAATTGTTCTTACTAAATTTTCCTCCTTTATGCTGATGCAAATATGCTTTGCAGGGAGTAAGTTAAATATTTTTTCTGGCCATTCAATGAAGCAGTAATAATTTGAATCGAGATAATCTTCAATGCCTATATCGAATGCTTCGTTCTCATTGTTTAATCGATAGCAATCAAAGTGATATATTTTTTTATGAAGTACCGAATGGTATTCATTTACAATAGAGAAAGTCGGACTGCTTCCGTAACCTTCGCATTTCAAAATTTCACAAAATTCTTTGGTAAGAGTTGTTTTTCCTGCTCCCATCTCTCCATACAACAGAAAAACTTTGTGCAGGGGATAACTATCCAAAATACTTTTTGCTACTACCTTCAGGTCTTCTAAACTTGTAACTTCAAATTCCATAGGCTAAAGATATTTTGTTTTTTTTAATTCAACTTAATTCTATTTTAGTCTTACCTACGAAATTTATCTTACTATGCGAAAAAACGTTTACCACTTGCTGGGCTTAGCATTATTTTCATATGCTTTAAATGCTCAAATCCCCACTGCGAACATTGCTTCTTGGAAAAATAATGCTAAGGGCGCTTATTCTGTTATACATGATGATTATGGTGATATGGGAGTGGATAGTATTTGGGAATTTGCCGATACGATGTATTTTAATCGCGAACTCAAATTTACTTTCGGCGCCATTTCTTCGCAATGCGAGGTTTATAGAAATATCAAAGGTTATGTTTCTCCTTATGATTATGCTAAAACTGTAATCATTGGTCAGCACCAGCATGAAATCATTAATCATTCACATACACATACTTGTGCCGTAAATCGTGGGTGGTCGCCATGCGATCTTCAAGGATGGGGCGAAAGTGTAGGTTCATCTGATTGGAATGCGCAGTTGTTTGCTTCTCATCAATCTATCATAACCAATACTAGTGTTACTCCGCGTTATTACATTTATCCTTACGATCAGTTTACCGATACTGCCAATGGAAAATTACATGCAATGGGTTATATTGGTTCGCGCACTGGCTGGTATGCTGATGGAGTACATTTGCCTTTTCATAGAAATGGTTATGAGGCCAATGATGTAGTTGATTTCTTTCCTGCTAACAATGGCTTCTTTCGTACTTCTGTTCAAGTGTTTGATGATGTAGATAGAGCAAAGAATGATGCCGGACAATTATCTACACTTAACTCGGTGGTAGATGCCGCTATTGCCAACAATGAGTGGGGAAACAGAGAATTACATAATGTTGGAAATTCGGGTTGGGGTGCTGTTCGCACTACCCCTTATCGCAATCACTTAAACTATGTAAAAACCAAGGTGAATAGCGGCGATTTATGGGTGGGTACAGTGTCTGAAGTGCTAACTTATCAAATGCAAAAATTAAAGTTTACACCAAGTGCCTCTTACGATGCCAATGCTCAAATCACCACAGTTACTTTCGCTACAGCACATCCCGAAATTAATGTTGATGTAGCCAGTTATTTAGCGTCTTTAGCTGTTAAAACATCGGTAACGGTTATTGTTGATATGGATGGTATGGATGAAGACTGGGTGGTAATGCAAAATAGCACTAGTATTAGTGATTTTTCTAAGAAAAATGGAAAGCTATACATCAATGTTTATCCGCATTTGGGACCCTTACAAATTTTCAAAAGTTCTTTGGTTTCAGTGTATGAGAATTCTGTAACAGAAAGAAAAATATATCCTAATCCAGCAGTTAATGAATTGCATATAGAGGGGGATGTTTTCCAAGCTATAATTTATGATATTCAAGGATTGGAAGTTTTGAGAGCCAGTAACAACTCTATTGACATTAGCAACTTAAATGATGGAGTTTATATGGTGAAAGTTGATGCGTCACCTATTTTCTTCAAGTTTGTGAAATGTACTAAATAGTATCTATTATTTACTCGTTAAAGTAACTACAGGTATTATCATCTCTTCCAACGAAATTCCACCATGCTGAAAAGTGTTTTTGTAATGCTTTGCATAGTGGTTGAAGTTGTTGGGATAAGCAAAGAAATCGGCGTTTTTACTTAAGATATACCTCGCGCTAATATGCGTTTTTGGTAAGAATACTTCTTCGGGTTTTGCGATCTCAAAGACTTCCTTCGGATTGTATTGCATTCCTTGTCCCTGCTTGTATCTCAAGTTCGTTGTAAGTTCTTTGGTGCCAACTACTTTCACTGGTTCCTTAACGCGCATGGTGCCATGGTCGGTACTAATTACAATCGTAGCTTTTTTTGCGCTTATTTTTTTAATCAATTCTAGCAATGGTGAGTGGTTAATCCACGAACGTATCAAGGAGCGATAAGCCGATTCATCTTCTGCCAATTCGCGCAATATTTTAATATCTGTTCTCGCATGTGAAAGCGCATCTACAAAGTTGAAAACGATTACGTTTAAATCGTTGTTTTCAATTTGATTCATGTTATCCACCAAACGTTTGCTTTGGTCTAAATGCGCAATTTTATTGTAGCTCCATTTTATGTTTTGGTTGTTGCGTTTTAAAAATGCCGCAATAAATTCTTCTTCAAACTGATTTTTACTTCCATCTTCATCCTCATCTTTCCACATGGTTGGAAATAACTTCGCGATATCGCTAGGCATGATGCCTGCGAAGATTGAGTTTCTCGCAAACTGAGTAGCAGTTGGTAAAATTGAATAATAACATTGATCTTCTGTAACGCTTAAAAATTCACTAAATACTTCTTGCAACACTTTCCATTGGTCGTAACGCAAGCAGTCGATTAATAAAAAATATACAGGCTGACCTTTACCCACATGTGGCAATACTTTTTGCTTGAAAAGGTTGTGCGACATTAATGGTGCTTCTTTTGGATTCTTAAACCAATCCACGTAATTCTTCTCCACGAATTTTGCGAATTGCTGATTGGCTTCTGTTTTTTGCATGTCGAAAATTTCACTCATGCTTGGTTCTTTCGCCACATCCAACTGCATATCCCAATACACCAATTCTTTATAAAATTCAATCCATTCTTGGTGATTCATTCTATCACCCAGGCGCATTCCTATCTTGCGAAATTCTTGCTGGTAATCGGTAACCGATTTTTCTCTCACCAACTTTTTCTCTTCCAAATTCTTTTTAATCGATAATAATATCTGGTTCGGATTTACAGGCTTGATAAGGTAATCGGAGATTTCACTACCTATGGCATTTTCCATAATCATCTCTTCTTCACTCTTCGTAATCATGATGACAGGAACCGATTTTTTAATTTTTTTGATGGCCTGTAAAGTATCGATACCAGTGATGCCGGGCATATTTTCATCTAAAAAGATAATGTCGAAATGTTCTGCTTTAACTTTCTCCAAAGCCTCGTTACCACTCAAAACTGTAGTGACATCGTATCCTTTTGCCGTGAGAAAAAGCACGTGAGGTTTCAATAAATCAATCTCATCATCAGCCCAAAGTATTTTTATCTTGTCCATAATGTTTATTTTTGTCGGTATTGCACCCGAAAATAGTAAATTACATTCAGTGAGCAGCAAGCCCTTTAATAAAAGAAAAATCATCAACGACCCAGTGTATGGTTTTATTACACTTCCCTATGAAATCATTTACGATTTAATAGAACATACGTATTTTCAGCGTTTGCGAAGAATTCGTCAGTTGGGTTTAACCACTATGGTTTATCCTGGTGCTTACCACACGCGTTTTCATCATGCTTTGGGTGCTATGCATTTGGTAACAGAGGCTTTAACAACCTTGAAAAGCAAAGGAATTGAAATTACCGAAGAGGAAGCGCAAGGTGTTACTATTGCTATTTTGCTGCACGATATTGGTCACGGTCCGTTTTCTCACGCTTTAGAAAATACAATTGTTCAAGGAACCGGACACGAAGAGTTGTCTATGCTTTTTATGAACCGTTTGAATGCAGAGTTCAACGGACAATTAACAACAGCCATCGCCATTTTTAAAGATGAATATCCAAAACGTTTTTTACATCAATTGATATCTAGTCAGTTGGATGTTGATCGTTTGGATTATCTTACGCGTGATAGCTTCTACACGGGGGTAAGCGAAGGTGTAGTGGGAGTAGAGCGCATCATTAAAATGCTCAATGTTAAAGACGATAATATTGTGGTAGAAGCCAAAGGAATTTATTCTATCGAAAAGTTCTTAATTGCGCGCCATATTATGTACTGGCAAGTGTATTTGCACAAAACGGTAATTGCTGCCGAGTTCTTGTTAATTAAGGCTTTGAAGAGAGCTAAAGAATTGGCGAGAAAAAAGGTTGAGTTGTTTTGCACACCTTCTTTTCGCCTATTTTTATACAATGATTTCAATAGCGCCGATTTCGAGAAGAATCCTGATTTATTAAATTCTTTTGGACAACTAGACGACTACGATATTCTAACTTCTATCAAAGTTTGGCAGCAGCACGAAGACCCCATTTTATCTACTTTATGTCGTCATTTGATTAATAGAAAATTGTACAAAGTTGAATTGGGGTCAGAAAAAATAGACCCTACTTATTTAAAGCAATTGCAATCCAACTACTCAGTAAACGCAGATGATTTAGAGTATTTTGTATTTACAGATGTGATCAAAAATCAAATTTACAATAAAGAGAAATCGCCCATTCTTCTCTTGTATAAAGATGGCTCGATTAAAGAAATAAGCGAAACCTTTGATTTGTTTAATGTGGCGAATTTGGTTAAGCCGGTGGAGAAGTATTTTGTGAGTTATTTGGTGGAGAAGCGATAAGTGTAATTTTGATTTTAATGATAATTAGCGCGCTAATGCAATATAATTTAGTTAGGTTTCTTAAAGTAAAAGTGAAGTTGTTTTTTTATTTCATTTTGTTTCCCTTCAATTACCAACTTTTGGAAGTGTATAATTCTTTCTATTTGTATTGGTATATACTGTTTATGTTTTTTAGCTTTCCATTTCTAATTTTCAGTCATGAAAAGCATAAAATTTCTGTTGCCATTTTTCTTGCTTGCTCTTAACTCGCAAGCCTCTACAACTCTTGGCTTATCTGTAGGATACAACGGTTCTGTTTTTGGAAACGGCGTAAAAAATATCAGAAACGAAGTGTATTTGCTTAATCATTTCGATTATCCAAATCTCGCTAAGCCTTTCGAGTTTAGTAATTTTTTTCGTGGATTGAATGTCGATTTAATTTTCAATCAAGGCGAAGAAAATGAATTCTTTTATTTTATCTCGTGGACCCAAAGATTGAATTTCTTTTCAGGCTCAGGAACTGTGGATGGAGCTGATTTTGAGATGAAAATTAAACATCGATTCAAAAACTTAACTTTTACTGGCTTTGGTTATCGCGCAAAGAAATGGGCTTTTGCGGTGAGTCCGGTTAACATTGGTATTTACCAAGCCAAATACAAATCTACGGCCGAAGCAGATGGTGACAGTTGGAAAGATTATTACAATATTACCAAAGGTGTTGTATCAAGCAATATTGGTTCAGGTTCGGCCATGTATATCGATTATTATTTTACGCCTCATCTTCGTGCGCGTGCTGAAGGATATTACGATTGGTATGGTGTTACAATGCGTAACAGAGATAATATATTAATCAACTATAAATTTACAACGACAAGTCTTAGCTTATCGTTGTCATACGTTTTATTTAAAGAATAATTATGCAAAAATTTCTACTGTTTATAGCTTTCCTTTTTTGCTTCTCTTTTACTAAAGCATAGAAAGGTGAGTTTTATTTGTACGGCAATTTGGGATACAATTTAACTTATAAGGATAAAAGTATAGCCGTATTTCAAAAGGATTATAATACATTATGGAATCCTAATTTGAAAGAAGGTTTTCACAAAGTTGGAGTCCCTTATCAATACCAAATTGGAGCATCTTATTGGTTGTTAGACAAAGTAGGAATGTACATCAGTACTTCTTATGCTCAACAAAATTTTGTTTCCGAATTTAAAAATGGTGATCAAAGAAAAATGCGAATGAAAACACGTTCGATTTTCAATTTTGGTTTGCATGTAGGAAATCCTAAACGCTTTTATGTAAGCGGAGGTATTGGCGTAGGAAATTCATTTTTTACCAGTAGTGTTTTGTATAAAGATGGGACTGAAAGCTATGGATATGCGTATGAATTGAATTATGAATCGAACATAAACGGAGTGTATTCTAATTTCGGTTTTACGTACGACCTTAGTGCAAATGTGAAATTGATTAAGGGCTTAAAGTTGGTAGCTGGAATTAGTGGTTTGGTTGGAGATGAATATACCGATAAAAACATGGTAAAAGGTATCGATAGAAATTCAGAGTATGAAACTGTTTATTTTCCATCTGATTATGCTTTGTACATTGCCGAAACGAGCAACGCTACTTCATACAATTACCCCACATCAAAAATTGCTAAAGCAAATCTATACTATTTGTATTTATGCCTACAGTGCAACATTAAACTGTTTTAATTATGAAAAATGTGATATGTATTTTTCTGTTCTCTACATTTTTGTTTTCAATTTCTTCGTGCGATAGAGTTCGTGTTTCTCAGAGTCGAATGGAGATAGCTGGACCAAAGAAAATAGCTAGGTACAAATGGACAAGGATGGATTCAAACGGCGATTTTACTGAGGTTATTCATGATACTACCGATTTTGGTGTATTAATTTTTTGGGATAATGAAGAAGAGTCGCTCAACAATGTTACACTCGATACTAAAGGATTGACACCAGCTGGTTGGTTTTATGCCAATGTAGGTGCAGGTGTTCCGGCGCAGCCCGTTGGCTGGTATGTTGACTATGAGTTAGGTAAAACACTAACTCTGTGGAGCGCTGAAAGTTTAGGTGGTAAATCTCGGGTTACTTACACCATGAGCAAAAATTACAATGCCAGTAAAATTAATCTTGTTACTACTTATTACACCGATAAAGGTACTTTTAAGGAGGAGTTAGAGCTTGAGAGTTTGACTGGCAATGATTAAGTAATTTTACTATTTCATTTTTAAGTCAAGGTATGCATCCAACTGATCGAAAGTTTTACCAAATCCTTCGTTCATGCTTGCGTGTAATTCAAAGAAGGTTTTGACCTGATTTTCAGTTCCCATGAAAGGATATCCTTTTAACGTTAGAGTGGTTTTACCCTTCTCTTCCGTTAGTGTCCAAGTATTCATGATTTCAATAGGAAAGTCAATATCAAAAGGTGCTTTTATTGCGTTTCCTTTCTCATCTGCAAAAGCGCTCGTGAACACAATTTTTTCTGGCGCTTGAATTTCTTTGTACGTGAAAACGCCGAACATTGCGTTGCCATCGGGCCCAATCATTTTGTGGTGAAATTTACCGTTGGGTTTAACATCTATCGACACAACTTCTAGTTTTGTTCCAGCTGGTCCCCACCAATGTTGCAGGTGTTCTTCTTTAGTGAATGCATCAAAAACCAATTGACGCGGTGCATTAATCACTCTAGTAATTACCAGTTCTTCGTTTTTTGCACTCATTTTTTCTTTGTTTTATTTTTTTGAATAGTGTTTATATAGATTTCCAACGAATCAAGTTTACTTTCCCAAAAATTCCGATATTGTTCTAACCAGGCCGATACCTCGTTTAGCTTTTCAAGTTTGGCTACGCAATAACGCTCTCTGCCTTGCTGTTTGATAGAAATTAATCCGCATTCTTCTAGTACTTTTACATGTTTGGAAACCGCTGGTCTACTGATGTGAAAATTCTCTGCAACGGCATTTAGCGTTAGTGTTTGCATAGCCAATAATCCCAAAATTGCTCTGCGTGTAGGGTCGGCTATCGCTTGAAATACATCTCTTCTTGTTTCCATTTTGTAACTAAGTGGTTACAAATATATGTGTAACTATGTTGTTACGCAAATTTATTTCTAAAAAAGTTTTTGCTATAAGATTTGTTCCAATTTCTTGAACATTCTGATGTCGTGAATTTTCATTTCATCCCATAATAAAAAACAGCCCATCATTAAAAACGACATTGCAGGAATTTTGTACCGCACCAAGGTTCCAATTATAGGTGTTACCACACCCGATAATGTAAATAGCATTAAGGTGAATGAAAAACAAAACAAGACAAAGCTTACTTTGATATTGTTAGGTTTTTTAAACCAAAGAAAACACAGAATAAAAATGAGAATTAGTGCTACATTTTCTAATGCAGAAGCTAACATGACGGGTTTTAAACTATCCCATAAAAACGGACGAAACAAAGCGTTGAACAAACCTTCGGGAATATTGGTAAAGAAACTCCATAAATCATTTTCCAAAGGCATAGTTTTAATTACACTGCCCGAATTCATTGTTTCTGCCAAACCGTAAAAATTACTTTTCTGCCATTTAAAGCCGTGCACAAAAGAATGAAAAGGAGTAATGAAATGAAAAGCTAAAGCTGCCGCTGCAAATACAATGTGCACAATAGCTGCTTTTTTAAATGGGCTTCGGTATTCTTTTCTTTTCAACCAAAACCAAGTGATGAGGCCTGGTAGAATAGTAATTGCCACATAAAATTTCACAAAAAATAGAGCACTAAAACAAAAGAAAGTCAAGAAATAATATTTAGGTGAGCGAATGTATTGTGCTAGTTTATCAGCCGAGAAGCACAGTAACCCAAGTATAAAAAAAAGCGGACCTTCTTTCATCACGCCCGACGACCAAAACACTACCGATGGAATAAGAAAAATCGCAATGAAAAGAAGTGCTTTTCTATCGGCAAACAAAGGTTCGAATGTTTTATAGAAAAATAATTTCCCCAACAACGACAGCAAGGCAAAAAAGAAAACATGCACATAATAGTGTCCGAAAGAGAAGATCATCATGAAAGCATTCAGTCTTATTAAAGTGCGATTGTCGTTGTACAAATATTTATTGATGCTAATGAACCAATGATTCATTTCGGCATAAATAGGTTTGTACATGATATTGTCGCTTTTGTAGCCAATCATAATTCTTATGAAATCTACTGGCTGCGAAAACATGGTTTTGTATAAAACCTTTGCATCATCGTAATACTTAAAGGTGTCGGCTAAATTTCTTTGAGGGTAGTAGAAGGTGTAAATTAAACTAAGCGCAACCCCCGCTGCTACATGTATGAGAAAAAGAAAAACTACAGTTCGACTTTGTAAGTTAAATTTAGAAAAGAAGGGAAGTTTCCACAAGAGAAAAATAATAATAAGAAACCATATTACTGTGACGAGTAAGTTCATTAATAGCCTAAATCTAAATCGAGTTTCTTTTTTAATTCTTCTAGAGCCGGATTCTTCTGCGCCATTTTTTTGAATTTATCGGCAGAAGTGTACAATCCTTTTTCTTCTGTCCCTTTCTCAATGAAAGTTTTTAAATCCACTTCGTAGTTGTTGAGTCGGTGACGAATGAAACCCAATAAATCAACTTTAATATCTGTTATTTCGTGCTCTTGCGCTTTATTTTCGAGTTTTAAGTTGATGGTGCTTTTGTCGATTAATTTCGGACTATGTCTCGTCAACGTCGTGTAAATATCTAAATCCTTTTCTTTTATTTCCTCGGCGTATTCTTTCCAAACACTTATTAATTCGGCTTCGGTGAAGGCTTTGGTTTCTAGCGGGGCGCTTTTTTCCTCCACTACTTCCTCTTTTTGAGGATTAAGCATTTTGTTTATCCCAATAGACTTAAGCGTTACTTTCGGTCTTACAGTGATAGAAGGTTTGGCTGGTTCAACTGTTTTTGATACTTGAACGCTTGGTGTACTTGGAGTTTTTGGCGTAGCCTGTAAAGTGGATGTTGCCTTAGGCAAAGGAATTCTCAGTCGGCGAAGCTTTTTTTTTTAAGTTCGGCCAGGTTGTCTGAACAAAGTTTAAGCAGGCACAATTCAACCAGTAAACGCTTGTTTTTACTCGATTTGTATTGAATATCTGTGTCGTTCGTAATTTCCAATCCGCACAACAATAAATCATCAGAACATTTCGCCGTTTGCTCTAAATACAAAGCTTTGTTCTTTTCTGAAGTCTCTATTATGTGAGTAGTCGCCGCGTTTTTACACAACAACAAGTTGCGGAAATGTTCCCCTAAACCTAAAATGAAATTGTGTTCGTCGAATCCTTTGTCGATGACTTCATTTAATAGAAGAAGAATCTCGGGAATATTCTTTTTTAATAAAAAATCGGTCGCTTTAAAATAGTAATCACTATCCAATACATTTAAAGAAGAAATAACCGCTTGATAGGTAAGGTTCTTATTAGAGAAGGTTACCAACTGATCGAAAATCGACAAAGCATCACGCAAACCTCCATCGGCCTTTTGCGCTATAATATGTAAAGCTTCACTTTCGTAAGCTATATTTTCTTTTTTGGCGATACCTTCTAAATGTAGGGCAATGTCGTTAACGGTAATTCTGTTGAATTGAAAAACCTGACAACGACTTAATATAGTAGGTAATATTTTGTGCTTCTCTGTAGTTGCTAAAATGAACACCGCGTGAGCAGGTGGCTCTTCCAATGTTTTTAAGAAAGCATTGAAAGCCGATTGTGAGAGCATATGAACCTCATCAATCACATAAGCCTTCTTTGTTCCTATCTGCGGAGCAATGCGCACTTGGTTCACTAAATTACGAATGTCTTCAACAGAGTTGTTCGAAGCAGCATCTAACTCATATACATTTAAAGATTGTCCCGAATTGAAAGAAGTGCACGACTCACATTCATTACATGGTTCTATATCTTTAGTAAGATTCTGACAATTAATAGTTTTGGCCAAAATACGCGCACAAGTGGTTTTTCCAACACCTCTTGGTCCGCAAAAGAGAAAAGCTTGCGCAACTTGCTGACTTCTAATTGCATTTTTTAAAGTCCCTACAATAGAAGGCTGTCCCACCACCTCATCAAAAGTGGCCGGTCGGTATTTGCGCGCAGATACTACGAATGCTTCCATTGCTGGCAAATATAGACTAATGATTTCAGCTTTCAAGATGCCGCTTTCATGTTGTTTTTAACATAGCCGTTCAAACTTTTCAACATCAAACTTTGAAAAAGATTTGCATGATACAAATTCTTTTGTATTTTTGCCCTCCGCTTTTTTTAGAGGCGGATTGAATTTTTAAAAACTGATTGATAATGAATCAATACGAGACAATTTTTGTGATGACGCCGGTTCTTTCGGATGAACAACTGAAAGAGACTGTGAATGAGTACGTTAACTTATTGAAACAAAAGGGCGCTGAGGTTATTCACCAGGATAACTGGGGTTTGAAAAAACTTGCTTATCCTATTAAAAAGAAATCAACTGGGTTTTACCACCTAATTGAATTCAAAGCAACAGGCGCTGTAATTGCTGATTTAGAGTTGGCTTACAAAAGAGATGAGCGTTTGTTAAGATTTATGACTGTTAGCTTAGACCAACATGGTGTAGCTTTCAATGATAAATTCAGAGGAAAGTCTCAAAAAGCAAAGAAAGAAGAAGTTAAAGCATAATATATAAAGCAATGGCAGCAGACGACATCAGATATCTAACACCTCCTTCGATTGAGGTTAAGAAAAGCAAATATTGCCGTTTCAAAAAGAGCAAAATCAAACATGTGGATTACAAAAATCCAGATTATTTGATGAAGTTCTTGAACGAGCAAGGCAAAGTTCTTCCTAGAAGAATTACTGGTACATCTTTGAAATTCCAAAGAAAAGTATCTCAATCAATTAAAAGAGCAAGACAATTGGCTTTGTTGCCATTTGTTGCCGATAACTTAAAATAATTATTAGCCATGGAAGTAATCTTAAAAAAAGATCTACAGCCTCTTGGATTCCAAGATGATGTAGTGGTAGTTAAACCAGGCTACGGAAGAAACTTTTTGATTCCTCAAGGTTTCGCAGTATTAGCAACTGAGTCAGCTAGAAAAGTTCATACAGAAAACGTTAAACAACGTGCTAAGAAAGATGAGAAAGCGAAAGCAGACGCTAACGCTTTAGCAGAAAAATTAGCTTCTTTAACTGTTAAAGTTGGTGCTAAAGCTGGTGAAACAGGAAAAATATTTGGTTCTGTAATCAACGTTCAAGTTGGTGATGCTTTAAAAGCAGCAGGAGTAGAGGTTGAAAGAAAAAACATCAAGATTTTGGGCGGAGGTATCAAAACTTTGGGTACTTACGAAGCGGAGTTGAAATTACACCGTGCAGTAACTGCTAAGTTCTCTTTCGAGGTTGTTGCTGAGTAATACAACAACTACAATAAAAAAATAGAAGACCCTTCGTTGAAAAACGAAGGGTTTTTTATTTAATCCCTTTTCGCATAGTGCGTCTTTGCGAAAATTTTGTACCCAAAATTGAAGCAATCTCATCAGAATTTTTAATAACCATGACAATAGTTCCTTCGGGGTGCTAAGGATGACAAACTGGGTAAGTGCTGCTTATTAGGAGTGATTGCCATCCTTAGGCACCCCGAAGGAACTATTGTCCTAACTGTGTCCGGTCCTAAGAATAAAAATAGCTACAAAAAAATCTTATTTTTAGCCCAAGCATTACAACAACTATGAAAAAACTTACCATTCTATTTTTACTTTCTTATTCTATTTCTTTCACTCAAGATGTTCAAATCACCAATTGGTACAATAATAAAAAGTTTGCTGTGGTTATGACTTACGATGATTGGTTGGAAGGTCAGGAGAAAATCATTGTACCAGAATTGATTAAAAGAAAATTACCAGCCACTATGTTCGTTACCGTGCAAGCAGCCAAATGGAGAACAACTGCTTTTCCTTTGATGCGCTTAGCTCAGGCGAACGGAATTGAAATAGCCAATCACACAATTACTCATCCAAGTTTAACAGATATATCCTTAGAAAAAGCAAAAATTGAAATTGATAGTGCGCGCAAAGTCATTATGGATTCTGTTCCTGGAGCTCGCTGCCTAACCTTTGCGTATCCAATGGGGACAAAGAATCCAGAGGTGATTCGATTGATTGAGAGAGAGCATATTGCTGCGCGGGCAGTTAATGCGGCAGATGAGAAGTCAATTATTTACGATTTCGATTTGGATAGTGCCGATTATTTCAAAATTCCAACGGCTAGAATTTGGCACATTATCACCTTGGGAAAAGTTTCTAAATGGCTAGATTACGCCGAAAAAGGTGGAGGATTGCTTACCTTCATGATGCATTCTGTATATGACGATTCGCTTTCAACTGCGAAAGGCTGGGATGCTATGCCGAAAGATTATATGTTGTCTATGATGGATTCTCTAAAATCTCGTGAAGACTCCATTTGGGTGACTACTTTAGAAAGTGCTGTGAAATACCACAAGCAGAAAAAAGCTTCTGCCATTAGAATCGTGAAAGATAAAAAAGGGACTATGGAGATTGTTATTGAATGTGATTTAGATCCCAAGATTTATGATCATGAATTAACTATTAACTTAAACAAGAAATCGGCTAATATGGTCATCAAGCAGAACGATAAAGTGCTTTCCAGTACTGAATCGAAAGATGGATTGTGGATTTACTTTAATGCTTTGCCGGGGAAGGTTGAAGTAACTTATTCTAATTAGTAATCTTGCGCTAGTAAAGGAAATTGTTGTAAGGATATTTTTTCGCGTGTAACTCCTTTACCTTTTCGTACAAGGAGTTTTTAAATTCATCCCAGTTGGCTTTTTCGGTAGCAGAAATGAACATGCATGAAGCATTTGTTCTAGCCATCCAGCTTCTTTTTAATTCTTCTAAAGGTTCAATTTTTATAGCTTCAGGGTCTTCTAATTCTTCATTCACTTTAGGAACATACATATCAATTTTATTGAAGATCAAGAAGGTTGTTTTTTCTTGCGATTCAATATCTTTCAATGTTTCGTTCACTACTTCAATATGGTCTTCAAAATGCGGATGAGACACATCTACAACATGCAATAAAATATCTGCTTCACGCACTTCATCTAAAGTCGATTTAAAAGATTCTACTAAGTCGTGAGGTAGTTTTCTAATGAAACCTACTGTATCAGAAAGTAAGAAAGGTAAATTGCCTATCACCACTTTTCTCACCGTAGTGTCGAGTGTTGCAAAGAGTTTGTTTTCGGCGAATACATCCGATTTAGAAATAGCATTCATAATGGTGCTTTTTCCAACGTTGGTATAGCCCACCAAAGCCACACGAATCATGCTTTCGCGATTACTTCTTTGGGCGGTGGTTTGCTTATCAATTTGCGCTAATCTCTCTTTTAACAATGATATTTTGTCGCGAATGATACGACGGTCGGTTTCAATTTCAGTTTCACCCGGACCTTTCATACCAATTCCCCCTTTTTGTTTCGATAAGTGGGTCCACATGTTGGTTAGGCGCGGCATTAAATATTGGTATTGCGCCAACTCAACTTGCGTTTTGGCATTGGCTGTGCGCGCGCGTTTTGCGAAGATGTCGAGAATCAAATTGTTTCTATCTAGAATCTTACACAATAATAGTTTTTCAATATTTCTAATTTGAGAAGGTGAGAGCTCATCGTCGAAAATGGCCATCTCAATGCCATTCTCTTTTACAAATAAAGCAATCTCGTCAATCTTACCTTTTCCTACAAAAGTTTTAGGGTCTTCCTTGGCTAGTTTTTGTACAAATATTTTTACGGTTTCCGCTCCGGCAGTTTCGGCCAAAAAAGCCAACTCGTCCATGTATTCAATAGAACGCTGCTCGGTAATCTTGTCGGTGATTAAACCAATCAAAATCGCTTTCTCTTTGTCTCTGCGGGCGGTATCGTAAAGCTTTTGCTTAGCCATTATTTTGTTTTCAAAGAATCAAGGTAGTTGGTTAACGCTTTTAGTTGTTCTCCTTCGTAAGTGAATTTAGGCATTACACCTTTTCCTCGTCTACCCTCATTAATGACTTTAGAAATTTCTTCTGTATTTAATGTAGTAGCGGATAGATCTGATGCTCCATTTGATCCTTGTTTTCCATCTGCACCATGACATGAGCTACAATTAGTAGTATATATTTCTTTCCCGAGATTTTCAACTTTAACTTCTTGTGAGATTTCTTTCTGCACACCCTTACCTTTTGCTATTTCAGATAAAGCGTAGGCGCCAAAGAAAAATATAGTGGATAGTGCTATTAAAATTTTACTATGCTTTTTAGCACCAATGATTCCTAATGGTATACCTGCTACAACAGCACCTAGTTTAACATAGAAAAGAGTATGAAATGGTCCATCTTTCATTACAATTAAAACGATACCGATTATTAAAAACAAAATGGTCACCAGCATTTCGGGCATTTTAGTTTTTGCACGATAATTATCAAAGCTTTCGTTGCTTTTGAAAATTAGAATTGTTTTGATGAACATGGAGATTACAAAAAGTAATACCAGCACCATGTGCACTTTGCTAAGAATTGAAAAAGTATCTGTCATAAATTTTGGTTTTTTTGCGCTTGAGGCAAATGTAAGATAAATTCGTGTTGTTTTTTAACCACAGAGGCACAGAGTTTTTTCGCAGAGTTCACAGAGTTTTAATCATTGTGTAAGAGATCTCGGAGGCACTGCGTTTTGTTGAGTTCACAGAGTGCGCTTCTTTTTAAGTGCTACCTTTGTGAACTCTCTAAAGCAAAGCGCCTCCGTGTTCATTTTTTCTCCGTGGACTCTGCGAAAAAACTCTGTGCCTCTGTGGTTAAATTTTTCTAGTTTATATTTACCCCATGGAATTATCAGTTTTCTCCGACGAATATTTTATGAAGCAAGCCATGGTGGAAGCACAGCGCGCTTTTGAAGAAGATGAAGTGCCAGTAGGTGCTGTAATCGTGTGTAAAAATCAAATCATTGCACGTGCGCATAACCAAACCGAACAGTTGAACGATGTTACAGCTCATGCAGAAATGTTGGCTTTCACATCGGCAGCGAATTTCTTAGGAGGAAAGTTTCTCAATGAATGCACTCTGTATGTTACGCTTGAGCCTTGTTGTATGTGTGCTGGCGCTGCTTATTGGACGCGCTTAAAGAGAGTCGTTTTCGCTACATCTGACCCAAAACGTGGTTACAGTTTATTGAGCAACGATATGCTCCACCCTAAAACAGAAGTGGCGCGAGGTATTTTAGCTGATGAAAGTAGAAAGTTGTTGCAGACTTTTTTCGAGAAGAAAAGGTAGTTTTTTGAGCTGATTTTTTTCGATTTCAAATTGCTAATTGTTTGTTTTTAGTTTCCACTTAACGCTAACAATAATTTCATTTTTTCTTCCTACAATTTGGTAGGGTGCATTGTAACCCAAAAAGCGGAAATTCCCATAATATTCAATGTTATTGGCCTTTAATGCATTTTCAAGTTTTAGTGCGTGTGATTTTATGAGCTCATCATTGGCGTAGCCGCCAAAACTAGTTACTGCAACGAATTCTTCTTCAGTTGTAAAAATGCTTACCGATGAATCGGTTGGTTGTGGAAGATTGTTTGAAGTGTATTCACTAGGCATAACAAAACTCATAGAGGAAGCAGTATCGTTGATGTTCATGTGAACGGGTGTTGTCATGGCGATGTTTGTTTCCGACTTATTTCCTCCAAAAATATAATTGGCTAATTTTCTAAAACCTGGCGCAGCTAATTCTTTATATGATGTAGCATTCATGGTTACCCTTGCCATAGTGGTTGAAGGATAGAGTCGAATCTCATACTCATCTTCGGTTTGTATAACCTTGTGCTGTTGTGTTTCTGTTTGTGCCAAAATGAGATAGCTTTGAAAAATAATTAATAGTAGTGCAACAATAGCAATGGTAATGAAGATAATTTTCATGGTTGATTGTATTAGAGTAAGTAACAATTTATGAAGATTCAGCAAGTTTGTTGATCATTCCTTTAAAAATAAATCCGTGAAACGGCAAGACGGAATACCAGTAAAATCTACCCAATAATCCCTTTGGTCGAAAGGTTGCTGTTTGCGTAAGTATATTGTTTTTATCAATTTTAAATTCTAGCCAAGCTTCACCGGGTAGTTTCATCTCTGCATACAAAAGTAGGCGTTTTTCCTCCTTGTTGGCTATCATTACACGCCAAAAATCAAGGGTGTCACCTGAGTTTAATTCAGTATCACTTTTTCTGCCCCTCCGCATACCAACACCACCAAAAAACTGATCTAAAATTCCTCTTGTTTCCCAAAGCCAAGTTCCATAATACCAACCTGTTTTGCCTCCAATGCGCCATATTTTCTCAAGAGAAATAGTTGTGTTTTCTACTTTTCTAGTGCGAATATCTTTAAAGCAGCCGTTAGTAGGTACTTCAATAAATTTTGAAAATCCTTTGCTAAATATGTTGCTTGTTTGTGCATCTTTCCAACTGGAAAGCACTTGATTTTGCTCGATTTTATCGAAAGCCAATTGAATAGCAGAATTATAATCAATGAGCTTAATACCTAATAGTGTAGATAAATTATTGGGTTTACAAATTACTTCAACCTTCATGCTGTTTACTAAATTCTTAGCCAATGGATAGGAAGTAGATGTAACAAAGTACAGCCAATAGGATGAAATTCTTGGTGTCATGACTGGTACAATAGCGATACGTCTTTTTAAGCCGCGAACGCTGGCAAAACGCAAAAGCATTTCTTTGTACGTTAAAATATCGGGTCCTCCGATATCATAACTTTTATTGTAGGTTTCTACTTTTCCAAGCACTCCTTCTAAAAATTCAATCACATTTCTAATAGCTATTGGTTGGCATTTGGTTTTTAGCCAGCGCGGCGTTATCATAAAAGGTAACTTTTCAACTAAGTCGCGAATGATTTCAAAAGAAGCGCTTCCCGAGCCTACAATAATTCCTGCTCTTAGAGTAGTGATTGCATATTTAGTGCTTGATAAAATAGATTCTACATTTTTTCTAGACGAAAGATGTTTTGATAGTTCGTCGGCATTAATAATACCACTCAAGTAAATCACTTGTTTGGCATTTGTTTCTTCAATTCGATTTCGAAAATTTGTGGCACATATTTCTTCCATATTTCCAAAATCGCCACTTTGAGTTGACATGGAATGTATTAGGTAGTAGGCAAAATCAATGTCATTGGGAATAAGTTTCAAACTGTCTTTATTCAGAAAATCAGCTTCTATTATCGAGAAATTTGGAGCAGTATATTTTTTTAAAGTAAATCTACCAATATCCCTAACGCAACACACCACCTCATGGCCATTTTCTAACAAAACCGGTAATAATCTTTGTGCTATATAACCTGTCACTCCTGTCAGTAAAATTTTCATAACCGTAAATTTTAAAGTATTTTGATTACTATCAAGTCTAACAAAAAATTATACCTAAGTGCCGATTGAATCTCCTCTGCGGTTAATTGCTTTTTCTTAGAGATACAGCAATTAACCACAGAGTATTACTAATGTACACTTAAATAGTTCTTTTTGCGACCATTGCTGCGTATCAAATATTAATGTGCACATCAATATTATTTATCGTTAAAAAAACTATTGCGCTATTTTCTTAGTTAACTTTGGGCCTCAATCTTTAAAATAAATTTTATGTATCCAGAAGAAATAGTTGCCCCATTAAAAGCAGAGCTGACTTCTGCAGGATTTGCCGATTTGAGAACCGCTAAAGATGTTGACGATGTAATCAATTCAGGTAAAGACGAGACCGTATTTTTAGTAGTGAACTCAGTTTGTGGTTGCGCAGCGAGAAATGCACGTCCGGCTGCTAAAATGGCTGCTCAGGCTGCTGATAAAAAACCTTCAAAGTTGGTGACTGTGTTTGCAGGATTCGATGGTGACGCTGTTCAACGTGCTCGTCAATATATGCTGCCTTACCCTCCATCTTCACCGGCTATTGCCTTGTTTAAGAATGGAAAATTGGTACACATGATTGAAAGACATGCTATTGAAGGAAGACCGGCTGAATTGATTGCTGAGAATTTGATTGCTGCTTTTGATGAATACTGCTAGAAGAATTTTTAGTTTTTAATTTCTAATTCCTAATAAAGAATTAAAAGTTAAGAATTGTTTTTCAGCTCATAGGCAATTGCTGAATGAACTTTTTCCATAAGGGACTCCGCATCTTTTTGCGTGAGTCCTTTTGTTTCTATAGGATCGAGAACCACCATTCTACTTAAACCAGGAGTTCCTAAGCTCTTAAATAATCCTTTACCGCCTTCTAATCTTTTATAATTGTCGAGAAAGACAACAGGTACGATGGGAATTTTCTCTGAGATGGCTAGCTTGAATGCTCCACCTTTAAATTTTTGCATTTCAGGCGCTTTCTTAGAACGCGTTCCTTCGGGGAAAATCAACATGTTGATACCTTGTGATATCTTTTCGCTGCATTCTGTTAAAGAGTCCATACCCGATACCAAACTTTTTCTATCTACAGTGACATTCATTCCTCTAAAGTTGGTTTTGAATAAAGGAACTTTCTTCAATTCCTTTTTAGCTAAGAAAGAAAAATGCTCACCCAGCAATGTGTAAGGAACAACGATATCTAATTGAGAGGTGTGGTTAGAAACAATGATATAGCCGTTTTTCTCGGGCAATTTCCCTTTCATTTTTCTGCAGGGAATAATTCCAATAGGGATTAAAATGCTCCACGCCCAGAAGCGGTAAATTTTATAACAGAGGTGGTAGTTTTTAAGAACTACAATAGATATATAAACAAAGGGGAAGTAGAATAGAGTGGTGATAATCATGACGATTAAGAACCAAATTTTCCATGGAAAAAATAAGATGATGAGTAGCTTTTTCACGAGGCTAAAATAAACAAAACTGATTCTTCTTTTGTAAAGAAGCAAACATTTACTTTTTGAGAGATCAAAAAGTAAACATAAAATCTTTCACAAAAAGATGCTGCCAGCGCTCTCTCCAAAAAATTAAATTCTCCTCTATCCGAATTTATTTTTTGGTTCACAGCATTTCCGCACCCTCGCCTTTTTGTGGGCTCGCGCACAATAGTGATTCTACACTTGATAAAATTCGATGTTGTTGTTAACAAACAAAAAACCCTTCCGTCTGCCGACGGAAGGGTTTTGCTATGAGTGTATGATTTTATTCAGCTAAAACAATCACTTTGTTGTTCAATACTTCCACAACGCCTCCGGCGATTTTAAAAGATTGCACACCACTATTTGTTTTCACTGTTACTTCTCCTTTACCTAATGCTGAGATTAGTGGAGCGTGTCCCCTTAAAAACTGCATTGAACCGCTAATGCCTGGCACTGTTACAGCTTCGGCTTCGCCTTCAAATAATTTTTTATCGGGAGTTAAGATATCTAAAATCATTGTTTTTACTATTTAGTAGAACCCATCATTTTCTTTCCTTTGTTCACTGCATCTTCGATAGTACCTACCAAGTTGAACGCAGCTTCAGGATACTCATCCATTTCACCATCAAGAATCATGTTGAATCCTTTGATAGTATCTTGAATGTCTACCAATACACCTTTTAAACCAGTAAACTGTTCAGCTACGTGGAAAGGTTGAGACAAGAATCTTTGTACTCTTCTTGCACGGCTTACTACCAATTTATCTTCTTCAGAAAGCTCATCCATACCTAAGATGGCGATGATATCTTGAAGCTCTTTGTAACGTTGTAAAATGTATTTTACTCTTTGAGCACAGTTGTAGTGAGCTTCACCAATTACTTGAGGAGTCAAGATTCTAGAAGTAGAATCTAATGGATCTACAGCAGGGTAGATACCAAGCTCAGCAATTTTACGGCTCAATACTGTTGTAGCATCTAAGTGGGCGAAAGTTGTAGCAGGAGCCGGGTCAGTTAAGTCATCGGCAGGTACGTAAACCGCTTGTACCGATGTAATTGAACCACGTTTAGTTGAAGTAATACGCTCTTGCATCATACCCATCTCGGTAGCCAATGTTGGTTGGTAACCTACCGCTGAAGGCATACGACCTAATAACGCAGATACCTCAGAACCAGCTTGGGTGAAACGGAAGATATTATCGATAAAGAAAAGAACGTCACGTCCTTGTCCTTGGTCATTACCATCACGGAAATACTCAGCTAAAGTCAAACCAGATAAAGCAACACGTGCTCTAGAACCAGGTGGCTCGTTCATTTGTCCGAATACCAATGTAGCTTGAGATTCAGAAAGTTGTTTAGTATCAACTTTAGTTAAATCCCATCCGCCTTCTTCCATAGAATGTTTGAAAGCATCACCATATTTAATAACGCCAGACTCGATCATCTCACGCAATAAGTCATTTCCTTCACGAGTTCTCTCACCTACACCAGCAAATACTGATAAACCTGAGTGACCTTTCGCAATATTGTTAATCAACTCCATGATTAATACGGTTTTACCTACACCGGCACCACCGAACAAACCAATTTTACCACCTTTTGGGTATGGCTCAATCAAGTCGATAACTTTAATACCTGTAAATAAAACTTCAGTTGAAGTAGATAATTCTTCGAATTTAGGTGGGTTTTTGTGGATTGGATATCCACCTTGTTTACTCAATTGTCCGATACCATCGATGGCATCTCCTACTACGTTAAATAAACGACCTTTAATTTGATCGCCTACTGGCATAGTGATGGCAGCACCTGTAGCTACAACGTCCATACCGCGACGAAGTCCGTCGGTAGAGTCCATTGAAATAGCACGTATGGTGTCTTCACCAATATGTTGCTGACATTCTAAAATAATTTTTTGTCCGTTAGCTCCTGTGATTTCAAGAGCGTCGTAGATGTTTGGTAGTTCAGCACCTTCAGTGCTAAAACAAACGTCGATAACAGGACCGATGATCTGAGAAATTTTACCTACCTGAGTTGACATTATAATTGAGTTATTAGTGATTCATTCTTTAATTCGGGTGCGAAGATAACTGTTTTTCACAAAAAGAAGTAATGATGTTCCTCATTTATTTTCCTATTTTTGAACAAGCTGTTAAAATAAAGGTCAGCAAAGTAAAAAGTGAAAGTATATTATCGACTGGAAGACTTCTCTACGCTTAAGAATGCGGTGGTTACCACTGGCACTTTTGATGGGGTGCATTTGGGTCACCAAACCATAATAAAAAGTTTAAAAGAGATAGCGCAAAAGGAAAATGGCGAGACAGTAGTCATCACTTTTGAGCCACATCCCCGCATTGCAATATATAATGACACAAGCATAAGATTAATTAGTTCGGTTCCCGAAAAAATAGAATTGTTAGAAAAAGAGGGGATAGACCATCTAATAGTAATACCTTTTACCAAAGAATTTTCGCGCACATCTTCAATCGACTTCATTAGAAATATTTTAGTGGGAACGATAGGAACTAAGAAATTAGTGATAGGCTACAATCATTTTTTCGGCCGCAACAGAGAAGGTTCATTCGCACATTTGAAGGAATATGGTCCGGTTTATGGTTTCGATGTAGAAGAAATACCTGCTCAAGAGATCGACAATATAGATATAAGTTCAACCAAGATTCGTGAAGCCATTGAAAGAGGAGAAGTAAGATTAGCTAACACCTATCTAGGTCACCCTTTTTCTTTGAGAGGAAAGGTAGTGGAAGGCAATAAGTTGGGCAGAACCATAGGTTTTCCAACGGCTAACATTCAGGTTGATGCACTTTATAAAATAATACCTGCAATTGGTGTTTATGCAGTAAAAGTTATTGTTGATTCTATAGAGTTCTTAGGAATGTTGAATATTGGTAAAAAGCCAACAGTGCAAGAGGAAGGAAATATTTCTATAGAAGTGAACGTTTTTGATTTTTCGGGTGATTTATATGGCAAGGAAATTGGCATTCTATTTCACTCTAGAGTTCGCGATGAACGAAAATTTGAAGGTGTTGAGCAGTTGAAAGAACAATTGCAAAAAGACAAAATGAATTGTAAACAACTTTTAGCATGAAAATAAAATCGATTTTGGCTTTATTGCTTATTTGTATAGCTCCTTTTGCAAGGGCGCAGGAAGAAGATTCTGTTGTAAATGCTTTGAAGAAGTCGGCAGCCTATAACAATTTGAATATGGCAATGAAAGATTCTACTAATGTTTTGAAGTTAGTACTAAAGGGTCAAAAACTCACGGAAGTGCCAAAGGAAATCTTTTCTTTAAAGAATTTAGAATATTTAGATTTATCGAACAATAAACTCACTACTTTGCCTAAAGAAATAGCACAGCTAAAGAATCTCAAAGTATTGATTGTACAGGGAAATAAGTTAAAAGATTTGCCAGTAGAGCTTTATCAGTTAAGCGATTTAAGATTGTTGAATGTAGGAAAGAACGAGTTGTATTACATTTCTGCTAAGATAGGCGACTTGAGCTCATTGGTTCAGTTGGATTTGTGGAGTAATAACATTGCAGAGTTTCCAGAAGAGATTACCAAACTGTCTAATTTGAAAGTTATTGATATGCGCTCAATTTCCTTAAACGACGAGCAACAAAACAATATTTTACATTTGTTGCCCAACGTAAAAGTGCTGCTAGATGTGAGTTGTCATTGTAATTAATTTGCATCAATTACTAACAGATTGATTTTTTACGCCAAGCCAATCGCTTTTAATCTTTCCATCAAAAATTCCTCTACAGTAGCGTCTTCATAGGCTTTAGGGTGATCATTGTCTATGCATGAATTTAAACAAGTTAAATCCATGTTGGGGTTTCCGTGCATAAAGAAAGGTATTGAATAACGAGGTGCTGTTGCTTTTTCACCACTTGGATTTACAACACGGTGCAAGGTTGATTTCAGCTTATTGTTGCTTAGGCGTTGCAACATATCACCTACGTTTACTACCAATTGTTCGGGAACGGCTGTGATAGGAATCCATTTGCCATCTTGTCTTTTTACTTGCAATCCTTCGGCGCTAGCGCCCATTAAAATAGTGATGAGGTTGATGTCGCCATGCTCTGCGGCACGAACCGCTTCTGATGCGGCTTCTTCGGCTGTGAGAGGGTAGTAGTGAATTGGTCTCAAAATGCTGATGCCTTTATCTACTTTATTTTCAAAATAATTTTCTTCTTGTTCAAGGTAAAGCGCTAAAGCTTTTAAAATGGTTCTTCCTACTTTCTCTAGTTGTTGGTAAGATTGAATTCCATATTCTCCAAATTCTTTTGCTTCTTCGGGGATGATATTGGCTTGGTAATGCGCACTTGTACTTTCTGCTATTTCTCTCCCGAAATGATAAAATTCTTTTAGATCTCCTACTTTTCTACCCGCAGCGTGTTCTTTCATTTTGCCAGTGTAGCCTCGTTGTCCGTGTGTTTTTGCGCCGTCGTATTTTTGTTTGATTTCTTGAGGCAGAGCAAAGAATTTTTTGCTGGCTTGATATAATTTTTCTTGCAATTCATCGGCAAAGCCATGATTCTTTACCGCGATGAATCCTATGTTGTTGTAGGCTTCACCAATTTCTGCAGCGAATTTTTTGCGGGCTGCTAAATCTCCATTAATAAAATCGTTTAAATCAAACGAAGGAATAGTATCATACAATATTTGTGACATTTGGCTTATTTTTGTTTTCGAAGATAAAAATTTAGTTCAAAGAATATGAAGTATAATCTAAGTGAGTTGCGAGATATCATTCGCAACAGAAGAACCATAAAGCCCGAAGATTTTTCACCAAGAAAAGTGCAGAAAGATATGGTGGTAGAAATGTTGAACAACGCTTTGTGGGCGCCAACGCACGGACAAACACAACCGTGGTTTTTTAAAGTTTTTACAGATAAGGGATTGGTAAGATTGGGTGACTTTTTAGGAGATACTTACAAAAAGCTAACTCCAGAGGATAAGTTTATGCAAAAGAAATTCGAACAGTTGAAAGCTCGTCCGAATATGGCTACAGTAGTGATTGCCGTTTGTATGAAACGTCAGGAAATAGAAAAAATAGCAGAGATTGAAGAAGTGGAAGCTGTTGCTTGCGCTGTTCAAAATTTACATCTTACGGCAACAGCATATGGCTTAGGTGGATATTGGAGCAGTCCGGAATTGATGTACTCTTCATACATGAATGAATTTTTAGGTTTAGGCGCAAAAGACAAGTGTTTGGGTATATTTTATTTAGGTTATCCTAAAGGCGAATGGCCGCAAAGTCATCGTAAGCCTTTAGAATACCAAAGTGAGTGGATTGAGGCTTAGCGCTTGCAAAAACGACTTTTTTTACTAATTTCGTACTCCTTTTTTAAGTAGAAGGGGGTTTACCAAAAAGTTAGGCATTTATGAAGAACGACAGATCAGGTAAAGGTTTAAAAGCGAGAGTATTCAGATTTATATCTATAAGCGTTTGGGGAGTACTACCAGGCGGCGCGCAACGTAAAATTTCACGTGTGTATGCTAATATTTACAATCGCCCTTGGACTAAGCATTTGATTAAGCCTTATGTTCGTGCGCATTACGATGATCCTAATTATTTAGACAATTATCTTCCTGCTAGCCAATCGAACGAATACAGAAGTTTTCAAGATTTTTTTACACGCGTTTTAAAATTTCCGCCTCAAATTATTTCTGAAGCTATTTGGGCTTGCGAAGGTTTACTTTGCGAATATGGAAAAGTAGGCGAATTGGAGTTGGTGAAAGTGAAAGGACAAAAACGCCACTTACGCGCAGTTTTTGGCGAAGAAGGAAAGTCGATTCCCGATGATTATTATTTCTCTAACGTATTTTTACACAATAACAATTACCATAGAATTCATGCACCTATCAATGGCACTGTAACTAGAATTGAGCATGTGCCTGGTGATTTGGTGTTGCTGAGACCTTGGGCTTATAAAGATCCATCGCTACCTGCATTGAGAAATGAAAGAATTAATGTTGATGTGGTAGATACTAAAGGTAGAAAATGGTATATGAGCATTGTGGGCGGACCAGGTGTTGGTAGTATTGTGTTAACACATTCAACTTTTGTGGGGGCGTCGGTTTTAATCGGACAAGAAGTAGCTACTTTCCTTTTGGGTTCTACCTGCTGTATAGCTGCCCCAGAACCTTGTGTTGAATCGCATGTAGGTGATCAAGTAGAAATGGGTGATCCTTTATAATACATGTTTACAGTTCTTGTAGCCTTATCTCTTTTCGTTTTTGGAGTTTCTTCGGGCTTTATTTCCTCTACTCCTTTAGGTCCAATTAACCTTTTGGTAGCCAATCATTATTTGTCGCATAAAAAATTAGCGATTATCCCTTTTATAGTAGGTATTATTTTGGCCGATGTATTGTTGGCTTTCGCTGCTTTCATGGGCTATCAATCTTTATTAGAAGGCAATAGCATTGGAGCATGGGTGGGCTTGATTGGCGGAATATTGGTAATTGCTTTTGGGGTGATTGGTATTGTTGCTGCATTCAATAAAAACAAAACAATAAAAGATATTGAACACGAATTACCCAAAACAGCTAAAAAGTTTTCGGGCGATTTCTTTAAGGGCATGGCTTTGTGTGGCTTGAATCCCGGATTACTCTTGTTTTGGGTGTCGATGGCTTCTTTACAACAGGGAATCATTAGCGATTTATTCGGTGCAGAGGTGCCATTAGATGCTTTGTTATTATCTGTTTTACTATTTGGAATTACTTTAGGTGAAATATTATGGTTCATATTTTTCATTAAAATATTGAAATATGGAGCAAAGAAATTCAGTGATAATATTCTTTTTTATTTAAGGGTGGTCATTTCTGCAATCTTAGTTTTGCTTGGATTTTATCTTCTTGTTTTTGAGGGAATATTGAAAATTTAAATCAAAAACTTTTCATTTTTTGGAACTTCATTACGGACAATACCGTACCAGTATATGTGTTTAATTTTAATCTACTCTGCATGAAAATCGTAACAGCCAATCAGTACAACGAAGTTCTAAAAAGAATCGATAGTTTATTAGACTTATCAGTTTTAAATCCCAATGAATCGGCCATGTTGAAGGCTTTGTTGCACGCAGTAGATCAATACCAAATGAAGATATTTAACAAAAGAATTCCAGCACAATATAAATTAGTGAACGAGTACATTAAAATGGAAAAAGTATTAAAAAATTAAAAGTCAGGGGGGAGTGTTTTATTACAAGTAAAAGCCCCTGTCGACTGACGGGGGCTTTCTTTTTGTTTTTATGTTCTTTTATTTTATTAGAGATACTGTGCCTACTGGCTCTCTGTGTCTGCCGCCCTCGTGTACATCTTTCCAATATTTATAAGTTACTTTCCAAACATACACATCAATTTGCGCATCTTGCATATTGTTATTGCGTTTACCATTCCAGCCATTATTCATATCTGTAGAGTGAAAAATTACTTCGCCCCAACGATTAAATACATACAATTCGAAATCGTAAATATTATCACCTTTTACAAAGAATATGTCGTTTAAGCCATCTTCGTTTGGAGTGAATGCGGTTGGGACAAATAGAGAAGACGGACAATCTTCTAAAATTGTAACAGTTTCTGTAGCCTGACAGCCATATTCATTGCTTATAGCTACTGCGTAGCTTCCACCTCTAGAAATGGTAATGGTTGACGTATTTTCTTTGGTATTCCAAGAATAGGTAGTTGCAGCTCCTGCATCTAACACATACCCCTGAGGTAGATCTAGAAAGCACAAAGTAGTGTCTTTCATGTTCTCAACATCTGGTATTTCATGCATGAAAACATTTACGTTGTCGGTAGCCGAACATAATCCGCCATTGTTGGCTGTAGCAATAATTACTTCTGCTTGATTCACGGTGGTACTTAGTCCGCTCGTCTTATTGCTCCATGTTACAACAGATGTTGACGGATTAACAATTGCAGTGATGGTTGCAGATTCGTTTGGACACAAGTCTACATCTGGACCGATATTTAAAGATGGAATGGCAATAAAAGATGCTACTACATTGTCGCTACCTATGCATCCATTTGCATCAGTTACAGTAAGTGTATATGTTCCCGCTGTGGTTACCGCATTTGTTGGCCCTGTTCCAGAAGGAGTCCAGCTGTAACTTACTGCTCCAGAAGTTGTTCCATCAAAAGTGATGGTTTGTCCGTCACAATCGCTTTTATCTGCACTTAAGTTTACTACTGGATTAGCGTTAACCACTTGAGGAGAGGTGATTGTGCTAATACAGCCATCAGCATTAGTATAAGTATAAGTTACTTGAACATTTCCTGCTGCAGAAGCGGAATAGTTTGTTCCAGTGATTCCTGTGCCCGAATAAACCCCACCTGCAGGTGAAGCAGCAAAAGTAACTGTACTGCCAACACATGCCGGATTAGTATTAAATGTTAGCGCTGTTTTAGCGTTCACCACCTGATTGGTTGTAATAGAATTTGAACAATTATTGCCATCTGTATAAGAGTAAGTAACCGCTGTTGTGCCAGGAGTTGTAGGATTGAAAGTTGATCCAGTAATTCCTGTCCCACTATATCTTCCGCCCGAAGGTGTTGCTTTAAATGTAATTGCTGGGGTGCCTTCGAAAACAGGAGTTGTAGTAAATGTAATTGTAGGTTTTGCATTTACCAATTGGTTTGCGTTAGCTGAATTAGTACAGCTGTTAGCATCGGTATAAGTATAAGTTACTACTGTGGTTCCTGGGGTTGTAGGATTGAAAGTAGCACCTGTGATACCTGTGCCCGAATAAACTCCACCCGCTGGTGCACCATTAAAGGTTAAAGCAGCAGATCCTTCGCAAACCGGAGTAGTGGTGAAAGTTACGGTAGGTAGAGAATTAACTACTTGATTCGCAGTAGTCGAGTTGATACAGCCATTGCCATCAGTATAAGTATAGGTTACTGCCGTTGAGCCTGGCGCAGCAGGGTTGAAAGTAGCGCCAGAAATTCCTGGTCCGGAATAAACACCACCTGCAGGAGCTCCATTGAATGTAAAAGCCGCTGAACCTTCGCAAACAGGTGTAGTAGTGAAGGTAACTACTGGAAGAGGGTTAACAACCAAATCAACATCTGCTTCTCCAGTACAGCCTAGTGGATCGACCACATCTACATGGTATGTTCCAGCAGTATTTACTGTTATTGCTTGCGTGATGTTGGTGTATCCTGCCGGTCCGCTCCAAGTGTAAGTAACTCCAGCATTGGCATAGTTCGCAGTGAAAGTTGCGGTATTGCCCACGCATATTGTATCGTTAAGACCTAAGTCGATATTTAAATTCGGATTAATACTCACCACAGATGAGCTTGAAGCTGTGCAGCCTTCAGCATTAGTAACTGTCACCGTGTAAGTTCCTTGTGCATTTACAGATAATGTTTGAGTTGTTTCTCCATTTGGAGACCAAGAATAGGAAGCAAAGCCGCTGCCTGCATCGAGGGTGGTAGAGCTTCCCGGACAAATACTGGTTGGCGAAAGAGATACTACCGGGTTTGCGTTTACCACTTGATTTGCAGCAGCAGCGTTAATACATCCATTTCCATCGGTATAAGTGTAAGTAACTGCTGTTGTTCCCGGCGTGCTAGGAGTAAAGGTAGCGCCAGTTATCCCAGTTCCAGAATAAACACCACCTGTTGGTGCGCCATTGAAAGTTAAGGCAGCAGATCCTTCACACACAGGACTGGTGGTAAAAGTAACTGTAGGTAAAGCATTCACTACTTGGTTTACAGTTACAGCGTTTGAACAGCTGTTGTTATCGGTATAAGTATAGGTTACTGCTGTAGTTCCAGGCATTGAAGGATCGAAAGTAGCACCCGTTATTCCTGTTCCTGAATAAACGCCACCTGATGGCGCGCCATTAAATGTTATGATAGCCGATCCTTCGCAAACAGGGCTAGTAGTAAATGTAACTACTGGTTTAGCATTCACCACTTGGTTAGTAGTAACAGCGTTTGAACAATTGTTGTTGTCGGTATAGGTATAAGTTACCGCTATAGTACCCGCTGCTGTTGGATCGAAAGTAGCACCTGTTATTCCTGTTCCAGAATATACTCCACCTGCGGGAGCGCCATTAAAAGTTATTGCGGGAGCGCCTTCACAAATTGGTGTAGTAGTGAAAGTAACTGTTGGTATCGCATTTACTACTTGGTTTGCCGCCGCAGCGTTAATACATCCATTGCCATCGGTATAAGTGTAGGTAACGGCCGTGGTGCCGGGAGTGCTTGGTGTAAAGCTAGCGCCAGTTATGCCAGTTCCTGAATAAACAGCACCTGCAGGTGCTCCATTGAAAGTTAAAGCAGCAGAGCCTTCACAAACTGGAGTAGTAGTAAAAGTAACCACTGGTTTAGCATTCACTATTTGATTCGCAGTAATAGCATTTGAGCAGTTGTTGTCGGTATAAGTATAAGTTACAGCCGTAGTACCTGGAGTTGTTGGATTGAAAGTAGCGCCCGTTATTCCTGTTCCTGAGTAAACACCACCTGCAGGTGCACCATTGAAAGTTAGGGTAGCAGATCCTTCGCACACAGGAGAGGTGGTGAATGTAACCAATGGTTTAGCGTTTACAACTTGGTTTGCAGTAACAGCATTTGAGCAGTTGTTGTTATCGGTGTAAGTATATGTTACAGCCGTAGTTCCTGGAGTTGTTGGATTGAAAGTAGCGCCCGTAATACCAGTTCCAGAGTAAACACCACCCGTTGGCGCACCATTGAAGGTTAAAGCAGCAGAGCCTTCGCAAACAGGAGTAGTGGTGAAGGTAACTACAGGTTTAGCATTCACTACTTGATTGGCAGTATCAGAATTACTAAATGAATTAGCATCTGTGTAAGTGTATGTTACAGCAGTTGTTCCTGGAGTTGTTGGATTGAAGGTAGCGCCTGTAATTCCTGCTCCCGAATAAACACCACCTGTTGGAGAACCATTGAAAGTTATTGCTGCGGAGCCTTCACAACCAGGGGAGGTGGTGAAGGTAACTGCAGGCTTAGCGTTTACCACTTGATTGGTTGTTATGGTATTAGTGCAAGTGTTGGCATCGGTATAAGTGTAAGTTACGGCAGTAGTTCCTGGAGTTGTTGGATTGAAAGTAGCACCTGTAATTCCTGTTCCAGAATAAACCCCACCCGTTGGAGCTCCATTAAAGGTTAGAGAAGCAGAACCTTCGCAAACAGGAGTGGTAGTGAAGGTTAATGTTGGCTTACCGTTTACTTTAATAATTCTTTCAGTGTATTTCGGACAAGCACCGCCTGGATCGGGAGTAAGCGTATATCTCACTGTATAGTTGCCAGGAGCTGTGGTAGCCGTGGTGGTGAAAATATTTCCAACTAATGTTGGCCAGTTTGCGCCACTTCCTTGAATACTCCATGTTCCAGCAGCAGTGGTTACTTTTTTTGTCGCTAAATCAACAGTTGACTCAACGCAAATTGGAGAGATGTTAGATAAAGTAGTGTCGGGACAAGAACAACTGTTTACTTGAATAAAGATGGTGTCGTCAACACTACATTTGGTGAAAATTATTCGGTGATTTCCTTCGCCAGCTACTGCCGGACTAAAAACGCCTGTTCCCGCATTGATACACGCCCCACGTGAAGCAGTGTAAACACTTGGAGGGGTTCCGCTTGGGTCTTCCGCGTCTAAGCCACTACAAAGCCATTTTGTGGATAAATCAACAGGTCCATCGGTATCGCAAAACGGTCCAACTTCTTGAATATCGGGTTCTTCTTGAGGTGGTAGGTACATCGTAGGCAGACCCAAATTTGATGAGGCCAAAGATGCAGATCGGGTTAAGCCAGTTCCTGCATTGATGTTTCCTGTTATGCGTCTTAAACCTCCTCCACTACTAGCCATATATAAATTTCCATCACCACCCATTTCAAGGCTTGAGTGTGAGCCCGGACCAATACCCGGCACCCAAGCGAAAGAAGCGGTCATAGTGGCAGAATTAACCGAAGAAATATTAATTGAACCTAATTTTCCATCGGTACTTGAAATATATAGTCGATTGTTGTCAGGAGAAAAAATAATATCATAAGGGTTTTCTCCCGAACCTGCTGGAGAACAATCTCTGGCGTTAGAAATAACACCAGTCATATTGTTAAAATCATGTAAGGTGATTTATGCACCACTGTTTGGCCAATAATCGGCATGGCCTTGGGCAAACTTTTTACCATCCCATGAAAATGCTAGGCCACCCCTTTCTCTATCCCCACTTACGTTTATAGCTCCCGAGGAAACTACAGGGGTAGTAACTATACCGGTACAACGAATTAAGAATGAATTAAAGTTTGTTGAGCCAGATTGTTGCACAGTTACCCAAATATCAACACCATTGCCATGCATCGTAGCCGCTATTCCTTCGGTAGTTCTAAATGCGCCTAGGCGGGTTGGACCACTAAGCACATTTCCTAAATTGTCAACCGTAACGTAATTAAGTCCTAAGGTTCCTCCTAGAGCATCATCAGTAGTGAATACATAATAAACATTGGGGTTTAAGGGGTGACGAACAGTAATAACTCCTTGCGATGCACTACCTTTTGATCCGGTCCCTCCACCCTCATTACCTTCTAATAATGCAGAGGATTTTAAAGTTCCAGTCGCATTCCATAAATTTCTTCCGTTGGTATAAAACAGAAGGTTTCCTTGATCACTGCTTGCTGTAGAAATACCTTCATAAGATAAACGATTTGAATTGGTAGTGATCGTTCCACCTGTTGAGAAATTGATAATATTGCCGTCGCCAAAATACCATTTTGAATGCGAGGGCCATTCCCACGGGTTTTTACTTGTGGTAACGCAAGATTGCGTATATGCTTGTATATACAACAATCCCGTAAGGGCAAGCAGTAGAATTTTTTTCATAGATGTAGTAGAATTGGCCCTGTCTCTAATTGCAGAACAATCAGAAAGCTGCAATCGTTACAGTAAAATACTACATTTTCTGAAAATACGTGTTATCTCGTATTAAAATTCTGATTTAAAATGGAATTGAATATCGGGGTATTTTTCTTTTGAAATATCAATAGAGTAGGCTGAATCAGCCAAAAACACATCTTTACCATCTTTATCACGCGCCATGTAACCTGCTTTTCGCATTTTAAAGTCGGCCAATTGTTCTTTATTGTCAGATGCTATCCAGCATGCTTTGTGCAGTTGAACTGGTTCATAGCGACATAAAGCGTTGTATTCGTTTTCCAAACGGTACTGAATTACTTCGAATTGCAATTGTCCAACTGTACCAATAATTTTTCGTCCGTTCTGAACTCTAGTAAAAAGCTGAGCAACACCTTCATCCATAAGTTGGTCGATACCTTTTGCCAATTGTTTTGCTTTCATGGGGTCGGCGTTTTCAATGTACTGAAACAACTCTGGAGAGAAGCTTGGAATACCTTTGAAATGTAGTTTTTCCCCAGATGTTAGCGCATCGCCTATTTTGAAATTTCCGCTATCATACAAACCAACAATATCGCCAGGATAAGCATCGTCGATCACTTCTTTTTTCTGCGCCATAAACGATGTAGGGTTAGAGAATTTAATTTGCTTCTCTAATCGAACGTGATAGTAGTTGGTATTTCTTTCGAATTTTCCCGAGCAAATTTTAATGAAGGCAATTCTATCGCGGTGCTTAGGGTCCATGTTGGCGTGAATCTTAAACACGAAACCGCTAAACTTCTCCTCAGTAGGCACAATCATTCTTTCGTCAGTTTCCTTTGGTTTAGGAGAAGGAGCAATGCGAATAAAAGTGTCGAGTAATTCTTTTACTCCAAAAGTGTTCAAGGCCGAGCCAAACATCACTGGAGAGATTTCTCCCGATTCGTATTTGGCAATATCGAAATCTGAATATACGCCGTTGATTAAATCTAAATCTTCTCGAAGTTGATTGGCAGAATCTTCACTAATTATGTTATCTAGCTCTTTCGAGTTAATGTCTTTGATTTCTACAATGTCTTCAGCAATTTTCTGTTTGTTACCTTCGAAAAGCAAGATGTTTTTATCGTAAATATTGTAAACTCCTTTCAGCTGATCTCCCGTACCAATGGGCCAACTAAGCGGTTGAACTTTAACGTTAAGTTTTTTTTCAATTTCGTCGAGCAGGTCGAAGGCATCTTTACCCGGACGGTCGATTTTATTGATGAAAATGAGCATTGGTGTGGCGCGCATTTTACATACTTCTACTAGTTTTTCTGTTTGCGGCTCAACACCTTTGGCTACGTCAATCACCACAATAACGCTATCTACAGCCGTTAGAGTTCTATAAGTATCTTCTGCAAAGTCTTTGTGACCAGGCGTATCTAGAATATTTATTTTGGTGTTTTTGTAATCGAAACCCATTACCGACGTAGCTACCGAGATACCTCTTTGTTTTTCTATTTCCATCCAGTCGGAAGTAGCAGCCTTCTTAATTTTATTCGATTTTACAGCCCCCGCCGTTTGAATAGCGCCACCAAATAAAAGTAGTTTTTCGGTTAATGTTGTTTTACCGGCATCGGGGTGACTAATAATACCGAAGGTTCTTCTTTTTTCAATTTCTTCTTTAATACTCATGGCGCAAATGTAATAAATATGATTTTTAAGATAATGGATATTTTTTTTTTGTAAAACGAATGCTACAACCTATATTTGGCTTAACCCTATTATTTAACCACTTTGATATGAGAAGAGGCTTACTTCTTTCTTTGTTGAGCATTTTTTTGCTTACTAGCTTTTTAGCTGCCAATCCCGCTATTTGTAAAAGATCATTTTCTGCTTACCGCATCGCCTTAGGTCAAGAAATTGTAGTTACTGTAGAAATTAACAAAGGAAATATTACAGGTATTGCAAAATTTGTAGAAGAAATTCCAGATGGATTGACAGCCTATGAAGGCAACAGTGCAGCAACCAATGGTGTTTTTACATTCGAGCAACAAAAACTAAAAATTGTTTGGTTAAATGTTCCCAAAGAAAATATATTTAAAGTAACTTATAAATTAAGAGCTACAGGAGAAATACAAAAAGATTATCGCATTATTGGTAAGTTTTCATATTTGGTAAGTGAAGCCAGAGAAGAATTTTTTCTTTCAGAAGGGGTAATTACTGGTTATTCTAAAGCTGACGCAAGTTTACAAGCATCGGCAGCGAAATCATTTGTGGTAGAAAACGTGGTGTCGGCTTCATCAACCAAAGTCGATTCAACATCATCACAAGTTCAGCCAGTAGTTAAAACAGAAGCACCTAAAGTAACAACATATAAAGTTCAGTTAGGCGTGTTTGCTGCCAAAAAAGATCCATCTGTTTTCAAAACATTGACAGATATCTCTGATGAAGAAGTTGCAGGAAAGTATAAATACTATTCTGGTTCTTTTGCTACAAAGGCTGAAGCTGAAAAGCGCATTGAAGAAGCTAAAAAACTAGGTTTTTCTGGAGCTTTTGTGGTGCCTTTTGTTGATGGTAAAAGAGCTAATTAGTAAGCGCTAGTTTTCCTGTTTTTTCATTGATTCTATAGAAATAAATTCCCTTAGGAAGTTCAATCTTTATCGTTTCGTCCTTTTGTACAATCTGGCGTAGAATTAATTTCCCTTCAAGATTGTATATCTCAAGATTTGTGTTGATTTTGATGTTTGAAATGCTTAGTTCATTATTTCGAATTTGAATCCCAATAGAGCTGTTGTTTATTGATTTTTGGATGATAAGAGAGTAGCTTGTTTGTCCATCAAAATCTACACTTTTAATGCGCAGGTATTCATTGTTGTATTGTTCACCTAACTCTATGTAATATTCATTAATGTAATTGCATGTACCACAAGCCTTCAGTATTTCTGTGGAGTTGAATTGAATACCGTCTTTTGAATGTTGTATTTCAAAATAGCTAACATTTTGTTCGCTAGCTGTGCTCCAAAATAGGGTTTGTTGTTGGTTGAGCAATTTTGTTTCTAGCCATTGAACAGGTAATGGACTGTTGGGTATGTTTTTGAAAGTCCAGGTTGAAAAAGAGTTAATTCCATTTACTGTTATAAAATAAAGATTTGTGTCTTTTAGTCCGCTTATGTTTTGCCAATTTAATTCATCTTCCGATTTGTATAAACCCAATTGTTGATGGTTGTTGTTTTCTAGTTCGTGTGGTAAATAGTAGAATGTTACATTTTCATTGAGATTAGTGTTGTTTGCTGGGTGAATTTCAAACTGGCGCTTAACAGTGTTTTGCCCCTCAATAGTGAACAATTTGTGTTTTCTAATAAACTGTGTATTTCCCCAATTAGCTGAAGATTGTATGATTAATCCAATTCCATTTACAGTGTCTTTGCTGTTTTCGTTAATGACTTTGTTAAGGACGATTTTTCCATTGTGTCCGTAAATATAATTTTGCGCATTTTCGTCGGTTATTTTGCTACTCGTTGATAAAGTTATGGTGTTGTCTTGCAAATTTAATTTTCCGGAATTCAGTTTAATTTCCGTTTCTATGGTGATGTCATTATTGAGTTCCACGCTTTTTTTTGATTTGGCTATTTCTATTTTATTGAAAGTGTTGTTTCCAATAATTTTTTGGTGGTTGTTAGTATCAGAAAAAATGATTTTTCCTAAGCCAGCGCTAAAGTTTCCTTGGTTTATCCAATCTCCTTTGATGTTTATTGAAGTAGGAACTTTAAAGATTAAAGAGGCTGTGGGTTTATTTAAGATATGTTTAATGGTTCTGCTTTGTTGTGTTGATGTAAAGTGAAGAGCATCATGATTGATTAAGCTATCGGTGATATTGACTGTCTCGTTGCCAATTTCCAATAGGTTTTTTTCGTTGATCAATTTTTTGCAGATGAAGGTGTTCGCATTTCCTTTAAGCGTTGTTTTACCTCCGTTTTTTTTAATTCTAAGTGTGTTGTAATTGCCTATTTTAATTATCTGATTGGCTTCTCCGTTGTAAAGCACTTCTCCATTTCCTGGATAAAGTATTCCGTAATTATTTCCATTTCCTTTGAGTTGAAATAAGCCTTGTGTCATTTCTAAATTTCCAATGCCATCCCAATCTCCTTGGCATTGAATATCGCAGAGATTGCATTTTAATTTAACCGAACTTTCGGCTATCCATAGGTTTCCGCGGATTCGTAGGCTGTCGTTTTCTATAGTTTTGATGCTCTCTGCAACTGCACCATCATCTATCGAGAGATTGCCATAAGAGATGCTTGAATTGATGAATTCATCTTTTTTTGATTGGTACAAAACAGTAGAAAAACGGTGAAGATTAAGTAGTGCGAATTCTATAGGAAAACCTTGTGTTGTTTCGTAATCATTAGAGCCAATGCATAAAGTAGAAGTGGAGTCGATATTTAAAGTTGCGCTGTTCATGCCTTTAATGGCAAAGGCTTGTTGTGCTAATACAGAACTATCCATTAGTTGTAAGTTCTCTTTTATTATTAAATTTTTGGCAAGTATTTTTCTGCCATTTTTAAGTACTAAATTTTCGTAATATCCATTGTTAGGAGTAAAAATTTCTTGTTCGTTGGTGTCTGCATACACAACGGTATTGTTGATGGTGTTGGTATTGAATTGGGCAACATGAAAGGTAAGAGCTGATAATGATAAAGTGAGTATTTTTTTATTGGTGAGGATGGGGTCTCCGTCTATAGCAAGAAGAACATGTAATTTACCCGAATTGACGATAGAGGTGGAGGGAGCACAATTCATTCTGGTGATATATGTTGTTGAATCTCCCAGAAAATTGACGGTATTAGAGAAATGATAGGTGCAGCCAGTGTTTTTGCAAGAAATAAATGTGCCGTTGTTGATGATGTCTCCCGCAATTTTAGGGTCGCCATTATTGTTGTTGTTCCATTTTCCTCCTTCGCTGATGTAGATGTTTTCGAACTCTTTTTGTGCTGCATCTGAGTTCATTATTAATGTGCCCGACAAACGACACCATCCTTTACTATTTAAATGTGCATTAGAAATTGCACATGATCCTTTTACCCAAAACAAGGAATCAATTTTTACGCTTCCCATAAAGTAATTACTCGCTATTGAAGCTGTATTATTGCACTCTATAACTTTTGATTTTAATAGATAAGCATTGGTGAATTGAATATTTCCGTTGAGTTGCAAGTGTTGCAATACAATGGAATCTTTATTAACATTAATTTGATGATTTAGGTGAATTACTACACTGTCGTTTTTACTTGGAATGATGCCGTTTTTCCAAGTAGATGTGTTGGTCCAAGCTCCCGACTGGGCGCTTTCAATTTGTGTTGCATGAATAGCATTAAATGCCAATAGCAGCAATGTAAGTAGGTGAAATCGCATTTTTGTTTAGTTAGTGAAGCAAACTTATAAAATGCGTATTTATGCTTGTTATTGACTTTTTAACAATTAAGAACTGTGGTGCTTTATTTTACATTAAGTAGCAAGCAATTCCACTATTATTCTTTGATATAGGAAATTGCACTTTGTTTGTTGAGAGGGTCTATGAGCACAATATGGTAGTTGCCCGATGGATAATCATCCATTGAAATGTGGAATTTGTTCTCACCTATAAACGATGGAATCATTGCTGAATAGATGATTTTAGCGCTATTGTCGATAATATTTAAATAGTAAATTCCTCCCAACGCTGAATTGAAGTACATCGTTGTTCTTCCTGATGATGGATTGGGGTACAATTGTATAATACTATTTATTTCTTTGTTGAAATTTATAGCTATTACAGATGAGTTCTGGGTTTGACCATCTTTATCGTGCTCTATCAATTGATAATAATTGATGCCATTAGCAGGACTATGATGGTAGTTTTTATAATCGTGAATTTTATTGCTGTTTCCTAAAGCTTGTTGAATATCGAAAGTATTATAAGTAATACCATCTATCGAATGTTGAATTTCAAAATAATCACTATTTATTTCGCTTGCGGTTCGCCATTTTACCAACACTTCTTCGTAAGATTTTTCAGCTTCAAAAGATAGCAACTCAACAGGTAGTGGGTTGTTAATGCTTGATGACCCTAGTGTCCATAAATCGGCTCCATGCCACAACGACCGTACGTCACTATCTACAGTGCCTGCAGCCGTCGTTCCGGTGATATTGTTGGCGCCCGCGGCAGTCCAGTCAACCGTGTTGTAGTACACAACAATGATTTGACTTAAATCGTTCACTCCACTAGCTGCATCCCAGCTAAGTGTAACCGTTCCATCTCCTGCTCCTGCTGTTCTTGCGAGTGTCCAGTATTCAACAGTCGAAAGGTGATTAAATGTGGCGTCGTTCGATTGGTCTATATAAGCCCCATCATGGTATTGTCCTTTCCAGGTATGCGCTGCTGCAGATGCCGGTGTTATGGAGCAAGGCCGATATTTACTACCATTTCCAACAGGAAAGGTGAATTTTGATGTGGATGCAGTGGTTTTGTTCATCGGACCATTTACATGGTTTCCGTCGGCGGCTCCTGTGGCAGTAGCAGCTGCTGATAAATTTAATATATTGGCATTAGAAGTAATTAAATCACCACTGCTAAAGTTAAGATTATCCGTTACTGTGGCAGCTCTGGTTAAGGTAACGTCGCCGCTTGTATTACTTATCTTTAAGTCATAAAGATTATCACCTCCAAAATCGGCATTTTGAGCCGACGAACCTACAAACGAGATAGTTCCAACACCGGCAGTTAAAATTCCTGTTGTGCTATTGGTGAAATGCCCTTTCAGTTGCAATAAACTTGATGAAGCATTGTCGAATTGCAGGGTTGCACTAGCCTCATTGCTTATATCTGCATCACAGTGTACTGTGAAATTCGGACCAATAAATAGCGTGCTTGTAGTGCCTAAATTAGTGAGCGAAGACTGAGCAAAGCCCAAAGAACTTAATGCGCACAATAGTAGAACATAATATTTGGATGTTGATGGAATCACTTTGGCTTAGTTTGTAGCACTTAGTTTGTCTAATTGCGCTTGAATTTTAATCAAAGTCCTTTTTTGGGTTTCTAATTCAATTCTTTGCTCCTCTATCATCTTTTGCTGTTCCTTCATTGCTTCTAATAAAATGGGCGTAAATCTCGAATAGTCAACCGATTTGTAGCCGTCTACATCTGTAAAAACCAATTCAGGATAAATTTTTTCCACTTCTTGGGCAATTACTCCAATTTGACGATTGTTAGAAAACTTTTTAGCAGGGAATTCATCTATTTTCCACAGGTAAGTAACGCCACTTAGTTGAAGCACATTGCTTAGTGAATTGCTTAACGGAGTAATTTCTTTTTTGTATCGAAAATCAGAACAAGCTGTGATGGCTCCTGTAACAAGAGCATTGGTTGTTCTCACTGTTGCTGAAGAAGCAATATCGCCAATGACATGTAAAGAGTATTGCGGAGTATTACAGCCTATGCCTACATAGCCCGTGGCGTCATCTAAGGTTAGCACCGCGGTTGCTGCGCCTTCATCTCTAAAGAAAATGCTTCCACCATGGTAGTCAATATAGGTGTCGGTGTTGTCATTGTTCAGTCGAAGTTGATTGGTAGAGTTGTTTAAGGTTCCTCTTATATAAATATCTTGGTAAGCCTCTGTTGCTCCATTAATAGTTAAAGTGGAAGACGGAGAAGAAGTAGCTATTCCAACTAGTGCGCCGTGAATGGTTAAAATCGTGCTGGTTTCAAGTGCAGACGTGCCTATCTTAAATTTATCTCCATCACTGTTATCAACACCTATAGAATATGTTGTAGCGCCAGAAATTTGAAAATTTACTTTTGGATCTCCGCCGCCAGTATTATTTATATCTAAAGCAGTTTTAGTAGCATTACTAGATTCTAAATCTAAAATTTCTGATGGTGATGTAGTGCCAATTCCTACTTGTGCTTGTATGCTTATGCTAACAGTAAGAAGTGATAAAAAGATTAATTTTTGCATATTAAAAAAATTGAATTGGGAGGTACCAATACGTAGGTTAAAAATACTATTTTACAAAAAGTTGTTAAGGTTTTTTTAAGCTGTTCAGGTTTCCTCTGGCTAATTGAAATTCTGGAGAAATTTCCAAAGCTTTTTGTAATAGGAAGAGTGCTTTATCATTTTCGTTGTGATTCATTAGAATGTAAGCTGCCATGTTGTATGCAGCAGCCTGCATTGAAACACTTTGTTCTTCATTTTTCTTTTGTTCTGTTTGGTAAGTAACAGTGATGATTCTTTTGGTAGTAGTGCTATCGTTAATTATTTTTTGCAATTCGTTAAGCGCTTCCTGGTCGCGTTTTTTTTCAAATAGAAGTGTAGCTTTTTGGTATTTATTGTAAGCGTCGGGGTAAAGAGAATCCAATTCCTTGTAGGCTAGCAAAGCACCTGTGCTATTTTTTTCTCTTTGATAGCAAACAGCTAGCATTTGCCAGCTTTTTTTGTGCTTGCTGTTTTTTTCTAAAGCCCAGTAACAAGTGTTGATGCATAAAGTGAATTGTTCTGTATCGAAGTAGAGTTCGGCCAAAGTGAATATTTTTGCGATATTATTGGGGTCTTTTGAAATGATTCGGTATTGTGCATCAACGGCTGATGCGTAATCGCCAATTTTCATAGCGAAGGCAAAAGCCAATGAATCGGGGTTGTTTTGTTTTTTTTGTGCCGACAAAGAGCTCAAAGAAAAAAGGAAGAAACTAAGAATGATGAAGCGCATAAGTTATAGTTGGTTTTGGGCAAAGATAGTTTTTCCGTGAATTTTTCCCTCCAGCCAGCTACTCGCATCAAAGTATTTGTAGAGTTTGAGTTGTTGCATATCGAATTGTCTACTCATTAGAAAATCTCGAAAATCGTAGAAATGACTTCTGGCGTGTTTAGCCTCTGAGCGAATTAAGCGCAAAAGTAATTGAATGATTTCAGAGTCTATCTCGTAATACACATTTTCTTTATCCAATGATTTTATCCAGTTTTTGGCAGTGGTTTTAATTTCTTCGTGCTTTTTGTTTTCATACAAACACAGCAAGTATAGAATGTTAGAGATGTTGAAAATATCTGATTTTACTCCTGTTGATTTGTTGTTCAACACTTTTTCCAATACTTTCTCAGCAGCTTTGAACTGTCCGGTAGCAAAATATGCATAAGCAATATAATAGATCAATTCTTGCTGCAAACCAATGTTGATTTGGGCTTTGTACTTTTCTATGCCTTCAAAAATTTCTTTTTCGAAAGGGATGATTTCTTGAAAACGGTTATGGAATTTTAGATTCTCTAACTTGGCCAAGAAATAGTAAACAAATAAGTTCGATTGATGTTCTGGTGCAAATTCTTCGTGCGCCAAATAAAGTTTATTTAATTGTGTGAGAAGTTTTTCGCACAATTCTCTTTTATTCGTTTCTTCGGCCAGCTCGGCGGTAAACTGAAGGGTAAAGAGGTAATCGCTAAACATTTCTTGCATGAAAACATCAACGTTTTCAAACAATTTCAATCTTTTTTCAAAGAAGGGAAGTGCTTTGTCTTTTTGAAACAAGAGCTTGTGGTACATTCCCCATATATAATAGTAATTGAGTCGGGCACGCAAAGAGAGGGTTTTCTGCTCCGATGAAAGTAAATCGTTCTTCATCAACTCTTCTAAGTAAAACAAATCCTTTTTTTGCTGAAACTGCGCTCCTTCAAAATGCAAGCGGGCAATAGGCAAAAGAAGAGTATCGTATTCTTTAATGTTTTCTATGATATTAAGCACGTTCTTCGTTTCATCCATCAACACCTTAATTCTTTCTTTGTAAGATTTCAAGCTTTTAAAGGCCATCGCCGATACTAAAAGCTTTTGCTCCATGTTGATGAGCTGAAGTAAGGTTTCAAACTGTTCGTTTTGTTCGGCTTTCTTCTTGGTTTGGTCGATAAGTTTATGCCCTTGTTTATAGAGTCCTTTTCTAAAAAGAATATCAATTTCGTTTAACTTGCTTCGGGTAAACATACGCGAGCTCTTTTCTGCATAGAGTCCGGCCAAGCTTTTTAGTATACTGCTGTACAATACATTTTTAATTACAAAGTATTCTTTAACATCTTTCAGCTCTTTCATTACTTTGTCTTCATCGTAAACTTTGGCTTTCTCTAGTATGTCGAAGAGTCTTAAATACTGATTCTCCTCCGAGTTTTTCATCACAAAAGAAGCATGCAGCTTGTAATAGCGCTTTTCACCTTTGGTGAGCGATTGAATTAATTCGTGTAATTTAGATGACGATTTACGCGGCATGTGATAAAGGTAGCCGAAAATATTTTATTAAAGTTTTGATGTTTAAAAAAAATATCTCATCTTTGCCGTCCTTAAAAAAATGAGTCATGTCTAAAGTTTGTCAAATTACAGGAAAAAAAGTGATGTCAGGAAACAACGTTTCTCACGCTCACAATAAAACAAGAAGAAAATTTTACCCGAACTTGTTCGAGAAAAAATTCTTTGTTCCTGAAGATAATTCATGGATTGTATTGAAAGTTTCTTCAGCTGGTTTGAAACTTATCGATAAAAAAGGAATCACTGTAGCTATGAAAGAAGCTAAAGAGAACGGTTTCTTAAAGAAGTAATTCAATCGAAAAATATATAGTATTGTCCTGCCCCAACCGGCGGGACAATCTTTTTTAAATCCCATCCATTGAAAAAGGTTTTAGTCATACTCTTCCTTCTTCCCTTATACATTCAAGCTCAATTCACCCTTGCCGATACTTTACGCGGTAGTCTTCGCCCCGAAAGAACTTGTTTCGATGTTCATTATTATCATTTAAATATAGCAGTTGATACTGCTAACCAAAGTATTTCAGGCTACAATGAAATTCATTTTTCGGCGGTGGATGATGTAGATAGAATTCAACTCGATTTGTATGCTAACATGACGATTGATTCTATTGTTTTCAGAAAATTTCATTTGGATTATAAACGAACTTTCAATGCTGTTTTCATTGATTTTCCGGGTACTATTTTAAAAGGATACCAAGAAAAAATTCGTGTGTATTACCATGGTTCTCCTCAAGTTGCCAAAAGAGCGCCTTGGGATGGCGGCTTTGTGTGGACTCAAGATAAAAACGCTAGATTGTGGATGGGTGTGGCCTGCGAAGGTGCTGGGGCAAGTTTGTGGTGGCCCAATAAAGATCATTTGAGTGATGAGCCTGATAGCATGAGGATTACTTGTGCGGTGCCCAATGGCTTGCAGTGCATAGCCAATGGTAACTTAGAATGGCAACATCAAAATACTTTTCAATGGAAAGTTTCTTACCCCATCAACAACTACAATGTCACTCTAAACATTGGCGATTATGTTCATTTTAGAGAGTATTATGTCTCAGGAAATGACAGCATGCCTTGCGATTACTATGTTCTTCCTTACAACCTTGAAAAAGCGAAAGTTCAGTTTAAGCAAGTAAAGCCAATGCTTAAAATTTATGAGGACTTGTATGGTCGCTATCCCTTTTGGAACGATGGTTACGCCTTGGTAGAAACTCCTTATTTGGGTATGGAACATCAGGGGGCTATTGCTTACGGTAATAGATATTTGCCGGGGTATCGCGGACAAGTAGATAGCAATTTACATCAACAAGGAATTGATTTCGATTACATCATTATTCACGAAACAGCACATGAATATTGGGGGAATTCAGTTACTGTGCAAGATATTGCTGACTTATGGATTCATGAAGGCTTTGCTACTTATACCGAAGCCTTGTATGTAGAGAAAATGCACGGCCACCAAGCGTATATGGATTACATGCAGTTTTTAAAACAAGGGATTGATAACGATGCGTCTATCATTGGTACTTATGGGGTGAACAGCGAAGGGAGTGGTGATATGTACCCTAAAGGTGCGTGGATGCTGCATACCATTAGAAATGTGGTGAATAATGATTCGTTGTTTTTTGCTTGTTTGAAGGGGAT